>JANLQT010000635.1:0-2618 GCA_031368035.1 Rhodobacterales bacterium
CGCCAGCCAGGCGCGGTGGCTAGCATCTTCTGCGAGCCGTGTGCCCCAGTCTTCATTGATCAAAGTCCAGATCACGATGCAGGGATGATTGCCGTCGCGGGCGAGGATCCCCTCCATCGTCTCTTTCAGCCGCCGGGCCGAGGCTTCGGTCAGTTGCGCGACGTTGGGGATTTCCGTCCAGATCAGCAGGCCCATCCGGTCTGCCACCTCGTAATAGCGCGGGTCCGGGACCTTGATATGGCAGCGCAGCATGTTCAGGCCAAGCTGGCGCGCCTTGGTGAACTGGTCTTCCAGCCAGGCCTCGGAGGGCGGGGTGCAGATCGTTTCGGGGTAGTAGTCCTGATCCAGCGCCGCGCGCATATAGAAGGGCTGGCCGTTCAGGAAGAACTTGCCATCCCGGGATTCAAATCTGCGAAATCCGAAGCGGTGCTCGGTAATGTCGCGGCCAAGCGTGACGGTCACCGTGTGAAGAGCAGGGCTTTCCGGGGACCACAGCTGCGGCTTGGGCACGTTGATCTGCAGGGACTTCACCTGCCCCGTCATCGTCACCTGCGCCTGCGCCAGCACGCGTCCATCCGGAGAGGTGACCGTCAGCACTGCCTCGCCAGGGCCGTTGGCGTTCACCTCGACATCCATCCGGCCCGTCATGTCGGCCCGGATGTCAAGTCGCGTCAGATGCGTGCGGGCGCGCTGCTCCAGCACCACCGACTGCCAGATGCCTCCGATGGGACCATACCAGCTTTGCTTGCCATGCGGGATTTCGGCGAAATCCTCGGTCCCGTCCGGAAGGTGGCAATCCACCTCGACCCGGTTTTCGCGGCCCAGCAATCCGTCCGGAAGCAGGCAGTCGAACGGCAGATAGCCGCCTTCGTGACGCCCCACCTCGACACCGTTTACCCGGACCACGGCCCGGTCGCTGACGGCGCCGAAATGCAGGACGGCGACCTCGTCAGTGCCAAGTTCTGGCCCGGCGAATGTGCGGGAATAGCTGGCGCGGCCCATCGCGTTGCGCAGTTCGGGAAACTGCGCCTGCCAGGGACCGGGGACCTGCGCTTCACCCGCCGCGCCGCTTTCGTGCCGAAAGGCCCAGGCCCCGTCCAAAGACATCTGCTTGCGTGAGCCACCTGCGAATCGAGTCACCGACTTCCCCTCCCTTTGCTTATAGTTTAGTTATAACTTTATCATTGCGCCTGACCAGAGGTTTGACAAGGTTTTGGCAGGGGTTGAGGCGGGGGTTGCATGGTCAAGCGCGCAACGATGAGTGACATTGCCCGGAAGGCGGGGGTTTCGCAGGCGACGGTGTCGCTGGTGCTGAACGGGGTCGCCAATGCCAGGGTTGCGGCGGAGACCCGGGCGCGGGTGCGGGCGATTGCCGAGGACTTGGGGTATGCGCGGCGCGGGGGGGCGCTGCGCAGCGCGGATGTGCCGGTGATTGCGCTGCTGGTCGACGATGTCACGGCGACACCTTTTGCGGCGCCCTTCATCGAGGGGGCGCGCAGTTCGGCGTTTGAATTTGGGGCGTTGCTGGCGGTGTTCTGCACCGGCAATGACGAGGATACCGAACGGGCGGCGCTGGATCTGGTGCGGGGGGGGAGGCTGCTGGGGGTGCTGTATTGCTCGCTGGTGACGCGGCTGATTTCGCGGCCCTTCGTTCTGGCGGGGGTGAAGGCGGTGCTGCTGAACTGTCATGCCGGGGATGGCGATCTGCCCAGTGTCGTGCCTGCCGATACCGCGGGGGGCTTTGCCGCGACCGAACTTCTGATCCGCGCCGGCCACCGCCGCATCGCCCATATCGCCGGAGAGGGCTGGGGCGAGGCGGCGCGGGGGCGGACCACCGGCTACAAGCGGGCACTGGCGAGCCATGACATTGCCTTTGCGCCCGAGCTGCTGGCCGGCCCGGCCTGGACGGCGATCACCGGGCGGGAAGCCACGCTGGCCTTGCTGGACCTGCCCGACCCGCCGACCGCGATCTTCTGTTTCAGCGACCGTGTGGCCTTGGGCTGCTATGAGGCTTTGGCGATGCGGGGGTTGAGGGTGCCCGAGGATGTCTCGGTCATCGGGTTCGACAATGATGATATCGCGGCCACGTTGCAGCCCGCCTTGACCACGCTGGTGCTGCCGCATGACGAGATGGCCCGCTGGGCGGTGGAACGGCTGGTGGGGCCGCAGGGAGGGCCGCTGCGGATGAAGATCGGTTGCGAGCTGATCGAGCGGCGGTCGGTTGGCCCGCTGAGGGGGAAGGCGTGAAATTGCAAGATTTCACGCGTGAAATATCAGGCAACATATTGATTGTTAATGGTTTTCGTTTTTTTGTTCAGAAAGAGTTAACCATGATTGCGAGCAACGCCACGCCGTAGGATGGGTGATTCACCCATCCTTGCAACAGGTGATGGGTGAATCACCCATCCTACGGGATCAGGCGCGCCATGGCTTCCGAGACTTGCCGGGCGGCGGCTTCCGGGTCTTGGGCGGCCAGCGCGTTCAGGGGGGCGTTGAACGGCTCGGTCACCACCGGGCCGTCATAGCCGATGCGGGTCAGCGCCCGCATGAAGCCGTGCAGGTCGATGCCGCCGGTTTCCAGCGGCAAATGGCGGGCGTTGTCCATCAGCGTGTCCACC
>JANLQT010000675.1:0-3789 GCA_031368035.1 Rhodobacterales bacterium
CTGCGCAAGCGCATGGACCCGCGTCAGGTGAACGGCGGGGTGTTTCTGGGCCTGAACGGTACCGTGGTGAAGTCGCACGGTTCGTCCGATGCGACCGGCGTGTCCGCCGCCATCACTTTGGCCGGGCAACTGGCTCAATCGGGCTTTCGCGACCGGCTTGCAGCACGGGTTGCGTCCGCTCAGGCCCCGGGGCAAAGTGCGGCCCCAAGGGATGAGGGACCGAAGGCCGACGGCCCAAGGGAATAGAGACAGGACCAACCCAATGACAATGCGCGCCGTCGTACGGGGCGTGGGGCACTATCTGCCCTCACGCGTGGTTCCCAACAGCGAATTCGAGGCGATCGTCGACACGTCGGACGAATGGATTCGCACCCGTTCCGGCATTGAACGCCGGCATTTCGCGGCCGAGGGTGAAACCACGTCGGACATGGCCGCCGCCGCCGCCCGCGCCGCGTTGCGCGATGCCGGCATGGATGCGGCCCAGATTGACACGGTGATCGTGGCCACCTCGACCGCCGATTTCACCTTTCCCTCTGCCGCGACCATGGTGCAGGCCAAACTGGGCATGACAGCCGGGTTCGCCTTTGACGTGCAGGCGGTCTGCGCGGGGTTTGTCTATGCCCTGACCACCGCCAACGCACTGCTGATCTCGGGCCAGTCCAAGCGTGTGCTGGTGATCGGGGCCGAGACCTTTTCCAAGCTGATGAACTGGGAAGACCGATCGACTTGCGTGCTTTTCGGCGACGGCGCGGGCGCGCTGGTGCTGGAGGCGCAGGACGGCACCGGCACCAATGCCGACCGTGGCATCCTGTCTGCGGACTTGCACTCGGACGGCCGCTTCAAGGACCTGCTCTTTGTCGATGGCGGCACCTCGACCGGGGTGACAGGTCATCTGCACATGGCCGGCAAGGAAGTCTTCCGCCACGCCGTTGAAAAGCTGGCCGAAACCGCCGAAACCGCACTCGCCAAGATCGGCATGAACGGCGGCGATGTGGACTGGATCGTGCCGCATCAGGCCAATATCCGCATCATCGAAGCCACCGCGCGGCGGATGCAGGTGCCGATGGACCGGGTCGTGGTCACCGTGCAGGACCACGGCAACACCTCGGCTGCCTCGATTCCGCTGGCCCTGTCGGTCGGCAAGCAGCGTGGCCAGATCCATCAGGGTGATCTGATCGTGACCGAGGCCATCGGCGGCGGCCTCGCCTGGGGCTCGGTCGTGCTGCGCTGGTAGGCTGCCAAGCGTGATTTTGCGCTTCAAGTGCGCGCCTCAAGTCCCTGTTATTGACTCGCAATTCCATTGCCCTCACTGTGGCGTGAAGAAGCGGGCTCACCTGTCGTAAAACGGGCCTGCACAACACTGGGGGGACGCATGAGTGAAAAGACTCTGACGCGCATGGATCTGGCCGAAGCGGTGTTCCGCGAGGTGGGTCTGTCGCGCAACGAATCCGCCGGGCTGGTCGAGCAGGTGCTGGACCATGTTTCTGACGCGTTGGTGGCCGGCGAGACGGTCAAGATCTCGTCCTTCGGCACCTTCTCGGTTCGCGCCAAGACCGCGCGTCTGGGCCGCAATCCCAAGACCGGGGATGAAGTTCCGATCTCGCCCCGCCGGGTGCTGACGTTCCGTCCGTCGCATCTGATGAAAGACCGCGTGGCCGCCGGAAAGAAGAAGTAAGGGGCCCGGACGGGAATGGAGAAACCGGGGATGGAAAAAGCGCCGGACGCCTTCCGCACCATCTCTGAAGTGGCCGAAGTGCTGGACACGCCGGCCCATGTGCTGCGGTTCTGGGAAAGCAAGTTTCCGCAGATCAGGCCGGTGAAACGCGCCGGCGGGCGGCGCTATTACCGCCCCGGTGATGTGGCGCTGCTGGCCGGCATCCGGCACCTGTTGCACGATCAGGGCCTGACGATCCGCGGGGTGCAGAAAGTCCTGCGCGAAAGCGGCGTGCGCCATGTGCAGGCCATGGCGCGCGGCTTGGCCCAGGGCTTTGCCGAAGTGGGCGAGGTTGCCGAGATCGAGGCGAGCTTGAATCTCGGCTTTCTGGACAGTGTCGAACCCGAAGCGATCATCGCCCGCGAAGGCGCCGACATCGTCGCCCTGCCCGCCCGAAAACGCGCCCCCAAAGCGGTGGAGCGCATGCGCGAGGCGGCATCACCGCCCGCCAATGCTTCCTATTACGCCGAAGAGGTCCCCGAGGCGCCGTTCATCGAAGCCGAAGAGGCAGAGCCTGCCAAGGCCGATGTGCTGCACCTGACCAGCGCCGGCACCCCGCGCCGCCGCGCCAAGGCGCCCGAACCGGACGAGGACCCGCCGCTGCTGGCGCGCATGGCGGAATGGGACAAGGCAGACGAGGAATTGGCTGCCGAAGACATGGCCGCCGAAGATCTGGCCGACCTTGCCGCGATGGACGGCGTGCCGCTTAGCGAGACCTTGGGTGAAACGCCGGACCTGTCCGAGGACCTGATCGCCACTGAGGCCGAGGCCAGCGATTCGTCAGAGCCCGCCCTGTCGCAGGACACCCCCACGCTGGTGCAGCGCCTGCGCGCCCTGCCCCGTCCGGTCTCGGCCGAGGCGGCCGCAGCCCTTGCCCCGCTGCTGGCCCGGGCCCTGGAATTGCAGGCCCGCCTGACCGCATCGCTGCCGGGCCGGGACTGATCCGCACCCATGCGCTTTGTGCCTTGCACCCGCCCGCAGGATCGCTATGTATCCGCCTCGTTGTCGGGCCATAGCGCAGCCTGGTTAGCGCGTCCGTCTGGGGGGCGGGAGGTCGAGAGTTCGAATCTCTCTGGCCCGACCAATGCAAAAACCGCCTGTCGGGCTTGTCGCCCGGCAGGCGGTTTCGCTTTTGGAGTGTGGAAATGACCAAGGGACGAGGCGTGCTGCCCGCGCAAATGCTGCGGCGGTTGATCGAGGCCGGTGCCATCAGCGCAACGCCCGCCATCGCGGCGGATCAGGTCCAACCCGCCAGTCTTGATCTGCGGCTGGGCAGCGTGGCCTACCGCGTGCGCGCGTCGTTTCTGGCAGGCGCCGGCCGCAAGGTCGCGGACCGCATCACCGAATTTGAAATGCACCGAATCGATCTGACCGGCGGCGCGGTGCTGGAAAAGGGTTGCGTCTATGTGGTGCCGCTGGCTGAACGCCTGGCCCTGCCCCTGGGCCTGTCCGCGGTCGCCAATGCCAAAAGCTCCACCGGGCGGCTGGACCTTCTGACGCGCACGATCACCGATGGCGGCACGGAATTCGACCGGATAACCGAAGGTTACGATGGCCCGCTGTATGCCGAGGTCTGCCCGCGCAGCTTTTCCGTGCTGGTGCGGGCCGGGCAACGGCTGAACCAGATCCGCTTCCGTCAGGGTCAGGCGGTGCTGACGGACGCCGAACTGACCTTGCTGCACGCCGCCGAGCCGCTGGTCAGCGGCCAGGCCGTCATCTCCGAGGGGCTGGGCTTCTCGGTCGATCTGCGGCCCGCGCAGGGTGATCTTCTGGGCTACCGCGCCAAGCCGCATGCCGGGGTGATCGATCTGGACAAGATCGGCCATTATCCGGTGCGCGAGTTCTGGGAGGAGATGCGTTCGACCGAGGGCCGGATCATCCTCGACCCCGGCGCGTTCTACATTCTGGTGAGCCAGGAGGCGGTGACGATCCCGCCGGATTACGCTGCCGAAATGGCGCCCTATCTGGCCATGGTGGGCGAGTTTCGCGTGCACTACGCCGGGTTTTTCGACCCCGGTTTCGGCTATGCGGCGGCGGGCGGCGCGGGGTCGCGCGGTGTCTTGGAAGTGCGCTGC
>JANLQT010000690.1:0-4717 GCA_031368035.1 Rhodobacterales bacterium
TCGGCGGTGGCCTGTTTCAGCGCCTGCGCCGGGGTGTACCAGCGCTTGAGATAGGCCAGATTGGCGCCCTGCTTTTCAGTGGCGGCAGCGTCGAACAGGATGTCGCTGCCCCAGCCGGTTGGCACGGCGTGTTTGATCGCGAGTTGATAGGCGGGGTCGGTGCAGTCCCACAACTGCTGCTTCTTGGCCAGCCGAAGCGGCGGGACCCCGGTCACATCATCAAGTTTCTTGACGAAGGGTTGCAGGCTCCACACCGCGCCGATGTCGGCGATCATCTTGACGCTGTCCTCGTCGGTCAACTGGCCGTGTTCGATGCTTTTCACGCCTGCCTTCACGCAGCGCTGGATGCCCTTGGGGGTGTAGACATGCGCGATGACATAGGTGCCCCAGTCTTCGGCGGCCAGCACCGCTGCCTCGATCTCTTCGGGCAGGAACTGGATGACGTCGAGCGGGTCGTAGTAGGAGGGCGCGCCGCCGCCGGCGACGATCTTGATCTGGGACGCGCCCTGCATCAGTTGTTCGCGCGTGGCTTGCAGCACGGCGTCGCGGCCATCGGCAATGCGCGGGGCGCCCAGCACCTCGGCCCGTTGCAAGCTGCCGCCCATGCGCGGCAATTCCCACAGGCTGCGGAAGTCGCCATGGCCCGAGGTTTGCGAGATCATCGCGCCGGAGGGGTAAATGCGCGGCCCCGCCACGGTGCCGCTGTCGATGGCGCGTTTGAGCGGAAAGGACGGCCCGCCCGCATCGCGCGCCGTGGTAAAGCCGCGCATCAGCGTGCGTTCGGCCTGCGTCGCGGCGGCAAAGTGGATGTCGCCGGGATCTGCCGTCATCATCACCGCAATCGGCAGGCTGGCGAGCATCGTGTGCCAATGCGCGTCGATCAGGCCGGGCATCAGGGTGCGCCCGCCCGCGTCGATCACCGTGGCGCCGTCGGGCGCGGTGAGGGGGCCGTTCCCCACATCGGCGATCATGCCGTCCAGCACCAGCACCGACACGCCCGTCCGCGTGGTCAGCGACAGGCCGTCAAACAACCGCGCATTGGTGAACAGGACCGCGTTTTGCGTGGGCACGGCCTTGGCACCGGAATAGGCGGACAGGCCCAGAAGCGCGACCGATCAGCTTGCCGCCGCCAGAAACCCGCGCCGCGACAGATCGGCGTTGACCCGGCCGGTGATCATGCGCACTTCCGCCGAGCAGCAGGCGCAGCCGGGGCGCGCAATGACGTGTTGGCAGCGGTTCACGGGGTCAATCAGGCTCATCAAAACTCTCCTTGGGTCGGCCATATAAGCGCCGTAAGGCGATCGTGACGGCCTGCCGCCGTCGATCAAGACCATTTGGGGACGCCGGGGCGTTTTGGGCTGGACAGGTCCGGGCGGCCCCCTAATCTGCACCCGTCCGCTTGGGGAAGATTGTACGATGAAGATCATCTGGCTTGGCCATTCCGGCTTTCGCATTGAAATTGAACAGGCGGTGCTGTTGATCGACCCTTGGCTGACCGGCAATCCGATGTTCCCCGCCGCGCGGCGGGACGAGGCGGTGCGCGGGGCCACCCATATCTTCCTGACCCACGGGCATGGCGATCATGTCGGCGATGCGGTCGCCATCGCCAAGGAGGCCGGGCTGACCATTGCCGGCATCTATGACCTGATGGGGTATCTGGCCGAAAAGCACGGCGTGCAGATCAACGGGTTCAACAAGGGTGGCACGGTCGAGGCGGGCGGGGCGAAGGTGACGATGGTCAACGCCTGCCATTCGTCGTCCAGCGACGGGGCGGCGGTCGGGTCCGAGACCGGCTTCATGATCGCGGGCGAGGGGCATGTGATCTATGTTTCGGGCGATACCGACATCATGGCGGACATGGACTGGATGGGGGACTTGCACAGGCCCGATATCGGCATCCTGTCGGCGGGCGGCCATTTCACCATGGACATGGCGCGGGCGGCCTATGCCGCAAGGCGCTATTTCCAGTTCAAGACGGTGATCCCCTGCCACTATCGCACCTTTCCGCTTCTGGCGCAGGACGCGGATGTGCTGAAGGTTGGGTTGCCGGGGGTCGAAGTGATCGAACCCCAGGTGCTGGAGCCGATCACGTTCTAGAACTTTGGGTGCACAAATCAGGGAAAACCGGAACCCGGCCTTCCCTGATTTGCCCGGCATTTTACCGGACCCCTCGCCCTTCGCCAAATGGCGGCAGGCCAAGGTCCCGGCGCAGATGCAGGCTCAAGTCCTGCACACGCATATCCGGAGGGTGCTTGCGCTGGGCCAGCGCCGCGCGCAGGAAGGCGGTGCCAACGGCCAGCACGCCGTGTTGCTCGATCATCTTTTGCAGGCCGGTCAGCGGGCGCGGGCTCGCTTCGTCATAGGTCATGATATGTCATGCCGGTCAGGGCATGCCTCTGTTGGAGATGGGAAGGCCGGGCCCAAATGCGCTACGCGCGGGGTCGGGACCGCAGGTTGAAGGTGAGGAAGCCGGAAAGGTCCGGCGTTACGCTTGGGCTTGCGTCAGACGCAGAAGGCCAAGGTCCATCCAGCAGCGCCAAAGCCCTGGGAGGTGCGATAGATCATCATCATGCAACGTCCTCCTTCTGGCTGGTGTGGACGCCGGTGCGATAGCATGACACCCGGCGATTCCCAAAACGGAAACTGTGACACCCTGCCGCAGGTGGCGGTTCTGCCACAGGGGCGTCTGGGGGGTGGCGTTCGCGGAGGCGCTGGTCTGCTGCATGGTGGTCGGCGGGGGTTCCACACCCCCGCACCCCCGTGGAGGTATTTGGACCAAGATGAACGGCGAAGGTTCAGGCAAGGTTCAGGGATTTGGGAGGAGGAGAGCCGGATCGGGCTTTAGCGACGGGCGGCGAAGAAATCCTTCAGCAGGCGTTCGGAGGTCTTGGCGGACAGGCCATCGTAGACCTCGGGCACATGGTGGCACTGGGGGTGGGCGAAGATGCGCGGCCCCTGCCCGACGCCGCCCGATTTGGGATCGGAGGCGCCGTAATACAGCCGCGCCAGCCGGGCGGCGGAAATCGCGGCGGCGCACATCGGGCAGGGTTCCAGCGTGACGTAAAGATCGGCGCCGGTCAGACGCGTCCCCAGGATACGGGCGGCGGCGCGGATTGCGAGGAGTTCAGCATGGGCGGTGGGGTCGGCAAGTTCGCGCGTGCGGTTGCCGGCGCGGGCCACGATCCGGCCGCCGGACACGATCACCGCGCCCACCGGCACCTCGCCGCGCAAGGCTGCCGCCCGCGCCTCGTCCAGGGCCAGTTCCATGAAACTCACGCCCGATTGCCCTTTCATCTTGGGTCAAATACTCTCAAGGGTCCGGGGGCGGACAACCCGATGGGTTGGTCCCCTGCACCACAAGGATGATCGTGATGGCTGGAAAAGAAAAGACGCCGAAGACCGGCGCGGGCCAGCCAGTGCCAACGACGGTGCCTGCAGGCGAGCGGATTGCCAAGGTTCTGTCGCGGGCCGGGGTCGCGTCTCGGCGCGAGGCGGAGCGGTTGATCGAACTGGGCGATGTGACGGTGAACGGCAAGGTCATCACCTCGCCAGCGCTGAACGTGACGCCGTCGGACCGGATTACCGTGATGGGCAAGCCGGTGGGCGCACCCGATGCGCCGCGGATGTGGCTGTATTACAAGCCAGAGGGGCTGGTCACGTCGGAGGCCGATGAAAAGGGCCGCGCCACGGTGTTTGACAACCTGCCGCCAGACATGCCGCGCGTGATGTCGATCGGGCGGCTGGATTTGAACTCGGAAGGCTTGCTGCTGCTGACCAATGACGGCGAGTTGAAGCGGCGGCTGGAATTGCCCTCGACCGGGTGGCTGCGGAAATATCGCGTGCGGATCAACGGCAATCCGACGGACCCCGATCTTGAACCGCTGCGCAAGGGCATCGTGGTGGAAGGCGAGGCGTTTCAGCCGATGTCGGTGGTGATCGACCGGATTCAAGGCGCGAACGCCTGGCTGACGGTGGGGCTGCGCGAGGGGCGCAACCGCGAAATCCGCCGGGCACTGAACGCCATTGGCCTGACGGTGAACCGGCTGATCCGGCTGTCCTATGGGCCATTCCGGCTGAACGATCTGAATCCCGGCGAGGTGGAAGAGATCAAGCCGCGCGTGTTGAAGGAACAGTTGGGGCTGGGCGATCTGGAGTTCGAGGAGTCAAAGAACCCCGGCAAAGCGCCGGCCAAACCCGCGCGGGGGCCGAAAGTGACGACCGCCGATAAGCCCACGACCCGGGTGCGCACCAATCCGCAGACGCGGGGCGAGGCGGCGGCGCTGCGCAATGGCATCGACCTTGACGCCAAACCGCGCACCGTCAAGGCGGCCAAGGTGGTCAGGCCGCGCAAAACCTCGACCCGGAACGCGCCGGCGCCGGGCAAGGCGCCCAAGCGGGGGGAATAAATCCCCGGACTTCCCCGCGCAGGGGCTATGGCGCGGGGCGGGCCAAGCGCTTATATTCGCCACGCAATCGTGAAGGGCCCCCACCTCATGTCTTCCAAAGCCTTGCAGACTGTGGCCTTCCTGTTGTTGATCGCGCTGGCACTTTATGTTGCGTTCGGGGGGGGCATGTGATGGCACAGCGCTATGGCGGCAAATACTCCCCACAGCCGAAGGGCGATGATCCGAACCTGCCGAACCCCTATGATGCGCAGGGCCCCAGCCGGGTCGGGGCGAAGTCGAACATCCTGTTCGCGCTGGCTTTGCCCTTTGCG
>JANLQT010000695.1:0-1716 GCA_031368035.1 Rhodobacterales bacterium
GGCCGAGTGCGATGATCTATGGCGTGACCGGGCTTGGCCTGCATGCCGGCGGCACGATCAGCGTCGATGTGATGCATGACTACAGCGCCTGCGGAGCGGGGGGAGAGGGAGCGGCAGATCCGTTCACGCCCGACCTGATGGTGCTGCGGCAGGTGGAACCGACGCCCAAGCCAGTGCGGGCCACGCCGACGGATGGGGCTGCGGACGGGGCGGCAGGGTAGGGGGCAGGCATGGCATCCCCCAAAATCCTGCGCCGCGCCCGGGACAAGCTGGTGCGCCTTGCCAGCCGCAGCCTGACCCGGCGCCGTCACTTGCATGGCCGCCGCTTTCTGGTCCCGTCGGTTCTGCCCGGGCTGACCGGACCCTTGCAGTCAGAGGACTGGCTGTTTCCGCTGCTGGCCCAACTGCTGGCCGCCCGGCCCGGCGTGGTTCTGGATGTGGGGGCCAATATCGGCCAGACCCTGGTCAAGGTGAAAGCCGCCGACTGGGCGCGTCCCTATATCGGCATCGAGCCCAATCCGGCCTGCGTGCATTTCCTCAAGACCTTCATCGCGCTGAACCGGATCCCTGAGGCGCTGGTGATCCCGGCCGGATTGTCCGACCACGCGCATCTCGGCCGGTTCCTGAGCCGGGAGGCCAATGCGTTCGACACATCTGCCAGCGTGGTGGACGGGTTTCGCGGGGAAGGGTTTTACGGCACCGAGGTGGCCTATGTGCCCTTGCTGCAAGGCGATGACGTGGTGGCTTTGGCCGGGGCAGCGCCGATCGCGCTGCTCAAGGTCGATGTCGAGGGCGGAGAGCTGGAGGTTCTGTCCGGGCTGACGGCGATGATCGCCCGCGACCGGCCGGTGATCCTGTGCGAGGTGCTGCCCACGCAGGACGCCGCCTCGGACATCGGGCGGTTCCGCAAGGCGCGCAAGGCCCGGCTTGCCGGGGTGCTGGCGGGGCTGGACTATGTGATCTTGCGAAACCTGAAGACGGGAGGTGGTTTTCTGGAACTGGCTGACTTCCCCGATGATGCCGCGCTGGACCTCAGCGACTATATCTTCGTGCACCGCTCGGACCGCGCGGCGCTTCCCTCAGGCAACCCGGACCCGTGAACCGGGGGTTTCAACACCCCTGAAAAGGGGGCACCCTATTCGCTGCCCCAGCCCCCCAGCCAGAGTGACCCCATGCGCACCAGCCAGACCCACCCCTTGCAGATCGCCCAAGTCCGCCCCGCCCCGGATATGGGCCGCATCGGCCTGACCTTCTGTCCCGGCAAGAAGCAGCCCCATGGCGCCACCGGCGCCTGGGACCGCGACGTCGAGACCGATGTGCAGGCGATCAAGACCTGGGGCGCCGCTGCCGTGGTGACGCTGATCGAGGATCACGAGATCTCGGCGCTGAAGGTCCAGGGTAAGCGAGGCGCCGCCCCCACCTTCTGCCTGACCATGTGATCTGCGATTGGATGACTCATGGAGTTTTTCATGGGAGGCGTGATTGGGAGTCCATCGTGAGCACCATTTGGAGTCCGTCAGCCGGATGGAGGTTTTGGCGGGACCGACGGGCAAACGGCGCTGGTCGGACGCGATGAAGGGTCGGATCATTTCCGAGTCTTTGGTGTCCGGCGTTACCGTCAGATCTATTGCGGAGCAATATGGGCTGAGGCCCAATCATTTGTCGTCCTGGCGCGGGCTTGCGCGAACGGGCAAGCTGGTGGTTCCGGATTTTGCG
>JANLQT010000086.1:0-2377 GCA_031368035.1 Rhodobacterales bacterium
TCCGGCTTGGCGAAACGCCTCGCGCTTCTCTTCGCGCTCGACAAATTGCGAGACGGCTTCGCGTAACATCCAGTGCGTGGAGCGGTCCTTGGCATCCGCCAGCCGCTTCAGGCGGTCGCGGGTGTCCTGATCAAGCTTTACGGCAACCGGTCGGATGGCGTTCATGGGGCGACTCCGTGTGAGTATTCACAGGTATCACCTTTAGCATATCAGCGACCATCCTAGAAGTCACAATTCAGCAAGAGCACAAACATGCCAACCACCCGCGAAACCATCCTCGCAGCACTTCAAGCGCGGCTGCAGACGCTTGCCGCCACGGTCATGCGGGACGAAGTGCTGCCAGAGCGCATTCCGCCTGGCGGGCTGATCATCCTGCGCGATGGCCAGCCCGGCGAGCCGGAGGTCACGCTGTCGCCACTGCGCTATCACTTTCAGCACCGGGCAGAACTTGAGGTGATCGTCCAGGGCGCAAATGATCGCGCCACGGCTTTCGACACGCTGATGCTGGCGATCGGCACGACACTGGCCATCGACCGCACCCTTGGTGGGCTTTGCGACTGGGTAGAGGCGGAAGCCCCGGGCTCGGTCGATTTGCCGGTCGAAGGAGCCGTTTCACTCAAGGCGGCGGTCGTGACCGTCGTGCTGCACTACACCACCGCCGACCCGCTGGGCTGATCCCGGCAACGACCCCAATCCCATAATAAGGAGACCCCGATGGCACGTGCACAAGGCGCGCGGGCGCAGATGGCGCTTGCGTATGAGACGATTTACGGCACCCCGCCGGTCAGTGGCTTCCGGTTGATGCCCTTTGCCCGGGCGACGCTCGGCGCGGAACAGCCGCTGCTGGAATCCGAACTGCTGGGCTATGGCCGTGATCCTCTCGCCCCGATCAAAGATGCGGTCACCGCCGATGGCGAAGTGGTCGTGCCGATTGACGTGGAAGCCTTCGGCTATTGGCTGAAGGCGGCCTTCGGCCAACCGACCACCACCGGCACCACGCCCAAAACCCACACCTTTATTTCAGGGAACTGGACCCTGCCCAGCATGGCAATTGAGGTCGCCATGCCCGAGGTGCCACGTTTCGCGATGTATGCGGGCTGCGTGCTGGATCAACTGTCTTGGCAGATGCAGCGTTCCGGCCTGCTGACCGCCACCGCCAAGTTGGTGGCCCAAGGCGAAACCATCGCTGCCGTCACCGCCGCAGGCACACCAGCCGCTCTGGGGCTGACACGCTTCGGCCATTTCAATGGCACGGTAAAACGCAACGGCACAGTGCTGGGCAATTTGGTCTCGGCGGAGATCACCTACTCCAACAACCTCGACCGGATTGAGACCATCCGCGGCGACGGGCGCATTGACGGGGCCGACCCGACCAAGGCCGCGCTATCCGGACGCATCGAAGTGCGTTTTGCCGACGGCACGCTGGTGACCCAGGCGAGCGACGGCACGCCTTGCGAGTTGGAATTCAGCTACAGCCTCGGGGCCAACGCGAGTTTTACCTTCACCGCCCATGCCGTCTATCTGCCGATCCCCCGGATCGAAATCGCCGGACCGCAGGGCGTACAAGCCAGCTTTGATTGGCAGGCCGCCAAAGCCACAAGCCCCGCGCGCATGTGCACCGCCATCCTCATCAACAGCATCGCGAGTTATTGACCATGATCCGATTGAATCTCACCGCCACCCCGCAATGGCTGACCCTCGCCTCGGGCCTGCGTTTGCTCCTGGGCCCGCTCACCACCGCACTCATGGTTTCGGCCAGGGCGGACATGGCCATCGAAACCTTGCCAGAAACCGCCACAACGGAAGAACTTGCGCTGGCCATGGCGAAAGCGGTCGCCCGCCGCGCCATTCTCGAATGGGAAGGCGTTGGCGATGAAAACGGCAGCGTCGTCGCCGTCACCCCTGTGGGCATCGACGCCCTGCTGGAAATCTGGCCGGTCTTCGAGGCGTTCCAGACCAGCTATGTCGCCAAAGGCCTGATTCTGGACGCGGAAAAAAACGCCTCCGCGCCCTCGCCGAGTGGTCCTTCGGCGGGGGCGACCGGTATTGCGCCGCCTGTGCACCCTGCGAGGGCCGCAGGGGCAACTGCCCGGACTGCCCCGCAAGACTGAACCGCCCGCAAACGGAGGACGGCTGGCAGGTCTGGGATCTGGTCGGTCGCCTTGGTGGCCAGTTGCAGGTGATCCCGGGCGCCGTGCTGGGCTGGGATATGGGTGCGGCTTTGGCGCTCGCGCGGGCGCTGGGCTTCGACACCCTGATCACCGCCGAACTGCTGCCCGAAATCGAGGCGGTGATGGTGCGCAAACTGAATGAACAAATCGGAAAAAACCATGGCTGAAAAGAAAGTCAGCGTCCGCCTCTCGGCGGTCGGCGGACG
>JANLQT010000026.1:0-3244 GCA_031368035.1 Rhodobacterales bacterium
TCCGCACCGAACCCGCCCCCCGCCGCCCGTTTCAGGGTTGGCGCTATCTGGACCCGGCGGAAAGCCCGCGCGATTTGCCCAAGGGACGGGTGCGAGAGGATGTTTTGCCGCCCGAAATGGCCCGGGCGCTGGCGGATATCGGGCTGCGGTAGGATGGGTGAGGAGCCCATCATGTCGCCGACGGCAGGAAGTTGATGGGTGAATCACCCATCCTGCGATTTCACGCCAAACGTGGTTAACGCTTCCTGAACGAAATTTGCGAAACTGTTGTAATTCAATATGTTACGCACTGTTGCACGCGTGCAAGACCCGGTTTTGCACACCCAATCAGACCCCAATCTGCCGCAGCAACTCCGTCACCTCGGCTCCATCGCTGCCAAGACTGCGATAAAGCATCGCCTGACTTTGCAGGATCAGCCCATCCTGCAACACCTTCAAATGGTTGGCCCGCAGCGTCGCGCCGCTCGTCGTGATATCGGCAATCGCCTCGGCGGTCAGGTTCTTCACCGTGCCCTCGGTCGCGCCCTGACTGTCCACCAGCTGATAATCGGCCACGCCCTGCGCCGTCAGAAACGCCCGCACCAGCCGATGATACTTGGTGGCAATCCGCAAGCGATGCCCATGCCGAAGCCGGAAAGCGGCAGCGGCGGCGTCCAGATCGTCCAGCGTTTGCACATCGATCCAGGCCGCCGGAACCGCAAGGATCAGGTCCGCCTGACCGAAGCCAAGGGCAGCCACCTCGGCCACCTCGGTTTCCCAATCGGCCAGCTTCTCGCGCACCATATCCATGCCGGTGACGCCAAGGTCGATGCGGCCCTTGGCCAATTCGCCCGGGATTTCTCCGGCGGACAGAAGGACAAGCTGAACATGGTCCATCCCCTCGACCTTGCCGGCATATTCACGGTCCGACGCACTGCGGGCCATGCGAAGGCCGCGTGCGCTGAACCAGTCAAAGCACTGCTCTTGCAGCCGCCCCTTGGAGGGAACGCCGATCTTGACCATCACGCCGCCCCCTTCAACGCCGCCACCAGATGTGGGCGGATGATGCCGCCGACAGCAGGGATCGACCGGCCTTGCCCCAGCACGGCGGTCAACGCATCGTAGCGCCCGCCCGAGGCGACGGGTTCCTCGCCGGACAGGAAAGTGAAGACGAACCCGTCGTAGTATTCCATCGCAGACCGCCCATGGCTCGCCACAAACGGCAGGGTTTCCGGCGCGATCCCGCGGGATGCCAGCGCCTCCAGCCGCGCCCCGAACCGGTCCACGGCGGAGGTGATGGCGGGCAGGTGGCGCGAGATGCCCTGAAGGTGGGTCAGCGCAGCGGCGGCATTGGTTTCCAACGTCAGCAGGTCATACAGCATCGCCGATTCCAGCGCGGAAATCGGCAGGGTCTTGGAGTCTTCAAGCAAGGCCGCCGCCCGCTCCGCAATCTCCTCGGCGCTGCGCAGGCCGATCAGCGGGGCGGCGGCGGCAATCAGCTGTTCGGGCGCGCCCGAGGCAAGGTGGTCCAGCAACTGCACCCGCGCTTGCGGCATCGGCGCGCGGCCGGCGAAACGGTCAAGCAGGGCGCGGAAGCGTTTGGGACGCCAGATGTGGCGCAGAAGCGCGGCTTTGCGGCGGCCCGTCGTGTCGAGCCCCCGGATCGCGGCCATCAGGATGCCGATATCGCCGGTGACCGCGGTCAGGGTCAGCGGCTTCAGGGCCTGCTGGAACAGCGCGAAGACCTCGGCATCCGCCTGCTCCGGCGCGCTGCGGTCGAAGATTTCAAAGCCGACCTGCAGGTATTCGCTTGGCCGGTCGCCGAGGTGGTCTTGCGCGCGGAAAACCTCGCCCAGATAGCAATAGCGGGCGGGGTCGGCGCCGCTGGTCATATGGGCCTGCACCACCGGGACGGTGAAGTCGGGGCGCAGCATCATCTCGCCCTGGACCGGGTCGTGGGTGACATAGGCGCGGGCGCGGATGTCCTCGCCGTAAAGGTCCAGCAGGGTCTCGGCGGGCAGCAGGATATCGGCATCGACCGGGGTAGCGCCCGCCGCGCGGAACAGGGCGAACAGGCGTTCCGCCTCGGCCCGGATGGCGGGTTTGGCGGTCATTGCGCCAGCATCTTGCGGACTTCGGCGACGAGGTCCGCGACGGGGATTTCAACTTGGGCGGGGCGGGATTTCCACTCCTCAAGGCTCGCGCCCTGGGCGATCTTGGCGCCGAGGATCAGGTCTTTCAGGATGAGGGTGCCCCTGGCCGCCTCGTCGCCGCCTTGGATCACCGCGATGGGGGAGTGACGCTTGTCGGCGTATTTGAGCTGGTTGCCGAAGCTTTTCGGGTTGCCGAGATAGACCTCGGCCCGAATACCGGCGCTGCGGAGTTGACCCACCAGCGCCATGTAATCGGCCATCCGGTCGCGGTCCATCACGGTCACGACGACGGGGCCACTGGTATCCCCTACCATCCGCCCCTTAGCCTGCAAGGCGGCCAAAAGCCGGTCCACGCCGATCGAAACGCCCGTTGCTGGGACATTCTGACCGGTGAATCGCTTGACCAGATCGTCGTACCGCCCACCACCCGCGACCGAGCCGAACTGGCGCTTGCGGCCCTTTTCATCGAGGATTTCGAAGGTAAGTTCGGCTTCGAATACGGGGCCGGTGTAGTAGCCGAGGCCACGGACCACGCCGGGGTCGAGGATGATGCGGTCGGATCCATAGCCTTGCGCTTCAAGCAGCAGCAAGATGGTTTCCAGTTCCTCTGCACCCTCCATTCCTACGGGCGATTCAGAGACAATTTTTCTGAGGACACGTAGCGTCGCCGAGTTTCGAAGTGCGTTTGACGCCCTCCCGCCGCTGAAACCGCCTGCGGCGGTGTGGGCGATTGAAAGGGTTGCCCGCCAGTCTTCGTCGTCGACGCTGAGGTCTTCGATCAGGCGACCCTCCAGCCTGCGTATCGTCCCGTCGATGGCTTTCGGCGCAGAAACAAAGCTCATAACGACTGCGACTTGCTCCGCTGATAGCCCCGCGCCCTTCGTGAAATCTCCCGAATCGTCACGACGTCCTGCACCCAACAACGCCTCAACACCGGTCTCCCCAAGACGGTCCATCTTGTCGATGGCGCGCAGGACGATGCCGCGTTCGGCGGCGAATTTCTCGGGGTCGCTGGGGTCGAGGACGCCCGCCACTTCCATCACGCCGTTCAGGACTTTGCGGTTGTTCACCTTCACCACGTAGTCGCCGCGGGGGATGCCGACGTGTTCCAG
>JANLQT010000046.1:0-3198 GCA_031368035.1 Rhodobacterales bacterium
GGATTGCGCCCTAACGGGTGGCGGAGCCAAGCGATCTGTCGCCCATGTGTTCCACCATCATATCGCTTTTATGCCTCAGAACCGGAAGAAATGTCTCGCCCGAAGTTCAACGCGTTTTGCGGGTTATCCTGCGTGTTGACCACGCTTTCGCGCGGGATTGCGCCGGTTTCATCCGGCACCTTCAGCTCGCGCTTTGATTTTGTTTGGGAATTCAGCTTCTTTGAAATGGTCAGGAGTGCGGCCACCCAGCGGCGCCAAGCGTTCGATCGGACGACACCGGCGCGGATGCAGACTTGACGCCAACGCATGCCGTCCGCCCGCAGCCAGACGATCCGGGCATCCTCGGGATCGACCAACATCAGCCAGTCAAAGCATTCCTCCATCCGAGTGATGGCCGCCGCACTGGGGATCACCCGCATCGGTGCTTCCGGGGTGTAGCCGTAGGCGTGCTTGGCGTCGTGCACGACGGCAGGCCAGGACGAGCCATAGCCACGGGGGCGGTCTTTCTCGGGCAGGCGGCGGAGCGTGTAGGCGGCTTCTTCGAAGCGATCCTCGATGTCGCGGGGGCTCAGGGTCATTCGGTTCTCCATCGGGGTTCAATAAATCTGGCGGGCACGCAAGGTGGCCTCGGTGACCAACCCGGCCGCCAAGAGGGCCGCGCGCTTCGACGTGGACACGGCGCTGGGCGGGACGTAACGGCCTGAGTTGATCCATTCTGCGGTCATGACCATGAGTTCGTAGGCGGTGGGCTTGGGCACAGATTCCGTTTCCCCAGCCCCTTTCGGCTTTGCCGCCTGGGCCGTCCGCTCGGCATGCCGCTTTGCGATCGCCTGCGTGAAATATGCCCATGTCCGGATTGGGTCAGTACGCTTGCGGAGCGTCCTGGCCTGCAGCACCGGCAGGATGACGGCATTGAGGTCATACCCTGCTGCCAGCCAGCCATCGATCACCGGCGCTGTCGCCCCGATCACGGCCCTTGCCTCGATGCAAAGGCCCTCGCCGCAGGCTGCCAGACAGGCGGTTTCGGGGGCTTCCCTCGTGTGTGCGTCATGCGTGCCTGCGCGCGTGCTACGCGCGGTAGTAGTTTCTTTCTTTCTTACTAAGTTAGTGTCCAGAATCCGGAGATGGCTTTGTTCGGAATCTGGACATGGCTTTGTGTGCTTTTGGTCAAATTCCAGACATGGCTTTGCGGGCGTTTGGGCCAAATCCGGAGATGGCTTTTGCCCGTTCCGCTGCCCGAAAACCTGACCTGACTTTTGGGCGAAATCGGCCTCGAAACCGAGAATGTAGCGGGTCGATTTCCACTGCTTCGGGTCTTGGCCTGGCCGCTTTTGCCTGCGGATCAGGCCCGCATCCTCTAGCCTGCGCAGCTGCGTGTTCAGCGAGGCGCGCGAGATTTCGGCGGCCGTAATCAGATGGTCCTGCGACGGAAAGCAGCCCGAATCCGGGGTGTGCCGATCGCAGAGATGCCACAGCACCAGCTTGGCTGCGGGCAGCAATCCGCGCTGAAGGATCGCCCAGTCAGTGGCCAGTTCGCTCATCGCGCCGCCCTTACAGTCAAGGGCTGGACGAAGGCGTGCTTCAGCGAGGTGCTCATGCGGGCATAGGTCTGGCGCATCGTGTCCGCTCGGCGTCGGGACCAATAGACCTGCCTGCGCAGGTCGTGGTCGCACGGGGCCGCAGCGGTCAACGCGCTGACTGTGGGAACGTCGATGAGGTTGGTGGTGTGTGCCATGGTCACCCCCTCAACGCCGACCGGCGACGGCACGGCTGGCGGGCTGTTTGCGGGCCTCCTGATCGCGCAGCCAGTCCCGGACGGCTTCCATCCGGTAGAGCACCTTGCGCCCTACACGTACGCAGGGTGGCCCCACCACGGGTCTCCCAGCGCTGCAGGGTATCGACCGACAAGGTCAGTTCGCGGGCGAGGTCGCTGCGATTGAGCCAGCCGGTGAGAAGGCCGGTGTCCACCTCGGGCGCAGCATCCGTTTCGTTCAAGTCAATGGTTTTCATGTCTTTCCTCATCCTCTGGCGGCCCGGAGCGGCGCGGCCAAATCAGTGACGGCAGACAAGCACAGACATGGGACCGGGGAAGAGGCGGAAACCGGCAGAAACAAACTGGCAATTAATCCGGGTTGAATGCGGTCGAATGCGGTTGAATGCGGCCTCGTGCTGATCAGAGTCAGAGGTATTCGGGTCCGACACCGCAAACACCGTGCGAACACCGCAAACCCATAGGAAAAAGGGCGGCAGAATTACCGGTTTGTTTCTGCCGGTTTCCGCCCCTCTGCCGGAACCTTGCGTGGAGCAGGTTGCTCTTTGCCGATTCTCGATCCTCAGTCGGTGCGACAAGGGGAATCCGGATGGCCACGCATTTGACGGAACGAGTTGTAAAGGCTGCCGAAATCGGCACGCGCAAGTACGTGGTGTTCGACGAGGACTGCGCGGGCTTCGGCCTCTGCGTGTTCGAGTCGGGCCGCAAGGGGTTCGTCCTGATCTACAACGCCGCCGGGCGGCAGCGGCGCATGACGATCGGCACGTGGCCCAGCTGGTCGGTGACCGCCGCCCGCGAAGAGGCAAAGCGGCTCAAGCGCGACATCGACCGCGGCGAAGATCCGATGGATATCCGCTCCACGGCCCGCCAGGCTCCCATCGTCAAGGAATTGATCGAGCGCTTCATCGACGAGCACCTGCCGAAACTTGCGACCGGCAACGCCAAGGACCAGATCAGCATGCTCAACGGGCTGGTCCTGCCAGATTGGCGCACCCGCAAGGTGGCGGACATCACGCCGACAGACGTGGACCGCCTGCTGACGAAGATCGCTTTGGGGCGGCCACGACCATCCAAAACGACCCCCAAAAACAAGCGCCGCACGCCATTGAAGCTGCCCAAGCCGACGCCGATCCGTGCGAACCGGGCAGGCGAGATGCTGCGCAAAATGTTCGGCCTCGCCGTCACATGGAAAATGCGGACCGACAATCCGGCCACCGCCTTCCGAAAGCGCCCCGAAACCGCACGCGAGCGGTTCCTGTCCTTCGACGAAATCCAGAGGCTGGCCGATGTTCTGGACGACGATCACGAACAGCGCTCGGCCGGGATCATCCGCCTTTGCATGCTGGCCGGCGCCCGCGTGGGCGAGGTGCGGACCGCCACCTTCGACCAGTTCAACCTCGATTTGGCAATCTGGACCAAGCAGGCGG
>JANLQT010000047.1:0-10364 GCA_031368035.1 Rhodobacterales bacterium
GGCTTTATATCGCGGCCTGGTCCACTTACGGCTTCGAAACCGCGGTCTGCTATACGTCGGAGCTGAAGAACCCCAAGACCGACACGTTCAAGGCGATCTTCTTTTCCGGCCTGCTGTGCGTCGTGTTCTTCTTTCTGATCCCGTTCTCGTTCCAGGGGGTTCTGGGCCATGCCGGGATGCTGGCACCCGGGATCGTCGATGGCACCGGCATCGGTGAGGCGCTGGGCAACATGGTTGGCGGCGGCAAGGCCATCACGCAGATCTTCGTGATCCTGATGATCCTCGCGCTGTTCCTGGCGATCATGACCGCGATGGCGGGGTCGTCGCGCACTTTGTATCAGGGGTCCAAGGACGGCTGGCTGCCGAAATACCTGAGCCGGGTGAACAGCCACGGCGCGCCGGTGGGTGCGATGTGGACGGACTTCTGCTTCAACCTGATCCTGCTGGCGCTGGCTTCGGACATTGCCGGATACTTCTATGTGCTGGCGATCTCCAACGTCGGTTACATCATCTTCAACTTCCTGAACCTGAACGCCGGCTGGATTCACCGGATCGACAGCGGCCATATCGAGCGTCCGTGGAAGGCGCCGACCTTGCTGCTGGGCGTCAACACCGTGCTGGCCTTTGTGAACGCGCTGTTCCTGGGGGCCGGGGCCAAGGTCTGGGGCTATCAGAATGCGCTTCTATCGGGCGCGGTGTTCGCGGCGGTGATCATTCCGGTGTTCGCCTACCGGCACTGGGTTCAGGATGGCGGCCAATTCCCGGCGCATGCGATGGAAGAACTGGGTCTGAAGGAGGGCGAGCGGGGAGAGCGCAAGGCGGGCATGCTGCCCTATCTGGCGCTGGCGCTGGGAGTTGTCGTGGTGCTTGTGGCAAATTGGTACTTTGTCTTGCCTGGCACGGAGCGCATGCCTTTCGTTGACTACCTGCTTCAACCCATTACTTGGTTTAAGGCATCCTGACCCTCGAAGCGCGTGGATACTGAAGTTGAGGGGCATCCGGATCGGGTGCCCCTTTCTTCATCCGCAAGACTTCATCCTCAGGGCAATTTGTTTTCTGGTAAGAAAATATGTTGCATTTGAGTATTGCTTTTTCGTGGTCTGCCCACCAGACTTTCGCGAAATTCTGAACAGATGGGGGTTTGCGATGACCAATTCCTGGCGATTCTCGGCGCTGGCGGACCGGCACCGGGCTTTGGGGTCAAACCTGGAGGACTGGTCGGGCATGGGCACGGCCTGGTCCTATGCCGGCGATCCGAACGCGGAATATCTGGCGATCCGCACCAAGGCCGGCTTGATGGATGTGTCGGGCCTGAAGAAGGTGCATATCACCGGCCCGGCGGCGAGCCATGTGATCGAGCGGGCCACCACGCGGAACATGGAAAAGCTGATGCCGGGCCGCGCGATCTATGGCTGCATGTTGAACGATGCCGGCAAGTTCGTGGACGATTGCATCATCTACCGGTTCGGGCCGAACAGCTTCACGGTGGTACATGGCTCGGGCCTTGGGCACGAGCAACTGACGATGGCGGCGGCGGGCCGCGATGTGGTGATCCGGTTCGACGACAACCTGCATGATTTGTCTTTGCAGGGCCCGCTGGCGGTGGACTATCTGGAAAAGCATGTGCCGGGCGTGCGGGCGCTGCCCTATATGAGTCACATGCCGACTTCGTTGTTTGGCAAGCCGGTCACACTGTCGCGGACCGGCTATACCGGTGAGCGGGGCTATGAGATTTTCTGCCGGGGGCAGGATGCCGGGGCGATCTGGGACCGGATTCTGGAGGAAGGCAAAGGCATGGGGATCATTCCGTGCCGGTTCACCACCCTGGACCTGCTGCGGACCGAAAGTTATCTGTTGTTCTTCCCCTTCGACAATTCGGAAATGTATCCGTTTGCGGATGAGGGTCCGGGGGATACCCTTTGGGAACTGGGGCTGGATTTCACCGTGTCGGCTGGGAAGACCGGCTTCCGGGGCGCGGAGGAGCATTACCGGCTGAAAGGCAAGGAACGGTTCAAGATCTGGGGGTTGAAGCTGGCGGGGGTGAACGCTCCGGGCAACGGCGCCCCGGTGATGCGGGGCAACACGCAGGTCGGCGTGGTCACGCAAGCGATGTATTCCAGTCTGAACCAGCACAACGTGGCGATAGCGCGCCTGCCGGTTGAATGCGCGAACAACGGCACCGATCTGGTGGTGAATTGCGGCACGCATGGTGAGATCAAGGCCGTGACGGCGGCGCTGCCGTTTTATGACGTCGAAAAGAAGCGGCGGATGGTGCAGGGCTGAAATTACGACGGAGGCTTTGGCGGGGATGCCGGAGCCTCCGGCGGGGAATATTTATGGCTTCTGTGAGGGGCGAGAGGTTTGGCACGGATGGGCAAGACGGAATTCCCCCCAGCGATCAAAAGCCGTCCGGTGTACGGCGTGCTGGAGGCAAGGCCGGGGTCGGCGCATCTGATGATCGCGGATGGCGAGGGGGCGCTGGCGGTGGCGGAGGTGCTGGCGGGGCGGGCCGACATGCTGGCCGCCGCGCATGTGATCTATGTGCCGGGGCCGAATGGGGTGGACATGTGGGCGCGGGTGCAAGGGCTGGGGGCGGCGCAGGCGTATCGGGCACCGACGATTGCGACGATGCTGCCTCGGCTTCAGCGGGTGCTGGTGGATGCGCATATGGGGACGCAGTTTTATCTGGCCGGAAGCGAAGGGTTGATGGGTCAGGCGGAGCGGGAGATCATGGGGACGGGGTTTCCGTTCTCGGCGATCCAGAAGGAGCATCGGGGATCGACGGTGCGGCGGGTGCAGTGCGTGCATTGCAAGGGTGTGACGGAGAACGTGGCGACAGATCCGTTCGTGTGCAGTCATTGCGGGTTGAACCTGTTCGTGCGGGACCATTACTCGCGCCGGATGGCGGCGTTTCAGGGCGTGAACATTGATGCGGAGGATCCGGGGAAGGTGCCGGCCTCGGTGGAGCGGTTCCGATGAGCGGCGGGGCGAAGCTGGCGGTGACGGTGGCCGACATCACGACGGTCAACGATCTGATCCTCAGGTTCCGGTTCACGGCCCGCGATGGCGGGGCGCTGCCGGCGTTTTCGGGGGGGAGCCATGTTGTGGTCGAGATGGACGACCACGGGACGCGGCGGCTGAACCCCTATTCGCTGATGTCGGACCCGGAGGATACTTCGGGATATTCCATTTCCGTGCGGCGGGACGAGGCCGGGCGGGGCGGGTCGTTGTTCATGCACCGGCATGTGAGGCCAGGGATGGAGATGGTGCTGAGCCATCCATTGAACCTGTTTCCGCTGGATGGGTTGGCGCGCAAGCATCTGATGATTGCGGGCGGGATCGGGATCACGCCGTTCTTGGCGCAGATCCGGCAGCTGATCCGGCAAGGAGGGCGGTTCGAGCTGCACTATGCCACGCGGAACGCCGGGCTTTGCGCCTATGGGGCGGAGTTGAAAGCGGCGCATGGCGACCGGGTGCATTTGTATTATGATGATGACGGGATGGTCATCAACCTGAAGGACCTGCTCAGCCGCCAGCCGATCGGGACGCATCTGTATGTCTGCGGGCCGAAGGGGATGCTGACTTGGGTGCGGAAGACGGCGGAGGCGGCGGGGTGGCCGTCTGGCGCCGTGCATTTCGAGGAGTTCCTCGCGCCGGGCAGTGGCCAAGTGTTTCAGGCGCAACTGGCCGTTTCGGGCAAGACCGTCACCGTCGGCACGCACCAGTCGCTGCTGGAAGCCATCGAGGCGGCGGGGGTGGATGCGCCGTACATGTGCCGGGGTGGGGCGTGCGGGCAGTGCGAGACGAATGTGCTATCCTGTGACGGCACGCTGTTGCACCGCGATCACTGGCTGTCGCCGGAAGAACAGGCCGAGGGGCGGAAAATCATGCCGTGTGTTTCACGGTTCGAGGGCACGACCCTTGTTCTGGACCGATAGGAGAGCGCGATGAGCCTCGATTTCAAACCTGAGCGTGGGGCGTTCTTCAAGGACGAGACCTTCCGGGACGACTTCACGTTTGCCAATTCAGCCGCGGCGATCCGGCGGTTTCCGTTCCCGTTCGACCGCGACGAGTACATGTATTCGGTGAATATCGAACCGCATGTGCCGGGGCGTGTGGGCTCGGTGTTTGAGCATGTGTTCGATGTGGACGAGCATTACGTCGCCGAGATGATCGACCGGGCGAAGGTGTTGGCCGAGGATCCCTTAAGGTGCCAAAGCCTGCCGCATATGACGCTTGCGGGTTGGGATTTGCTGGAACTGATCATGGGTTCGAACGCGCGGGACTATCCGCAGTGGTTTTCTTTGAGCAAGAACGGCAACCTTTGGCATTGGGTGAACCGGCCTTTGGGGATCGACCAAAGGTTCACGTTTCTGGATGACTCGACGCTGCCCTATGGGCCGATGGAATACATCACGCGGCAGACTCAGGGCGATTTTTCCTTGCAGGATGAACGGGATGGCAATCTGTGGATGGATGCCGGGACCATTACCACGCAGGCGGATTGGTCTTTGGATTTCGACGTGGGCATGAATTTCATGGAATGGCACGCGCCGGTGCCATTGGCGCATGAAAAGCAGGTGTTCGACCGGGCGCTGAAGTTTCTGTTGAAGTTGCAACAAGGATCACCCGTGCGTCGGTTCAATTGGACGATGACGGTGAATGCACTGTTGGATACCGCGCCGGAGACCTATCCGAAATGGGGGCCGACGAAGACTTCGCTGACGCAGGACAATCTGGGCCACAAGCAGCATTTGCGGGTGGAGTTGCAGGGGCTGTTCCGGCTGCCGCGGTCGAATGCGATTGCGTTTTCGATCCGGGCGTATCTGGCGAAGTTTGAAGAGCTGGTGACGGTGCCGAAATGGGGACGCCGCTTGCACCGGGTGGTGCGGGATTTGCATCCGGATCTGGCGGCGTACAAGGGGTTTTTGCGGAATCGGGAGGCGATGGTGGAGTGGCTGTCGAAGTATGACGACGGGGCTGTGACCTCGCCGGGGATTTGGCCGGAAGAATGATCCTTGGCCCGCCCGTTCCCAGCCGGATTGTGACCCCGCGCGACCTGGTCAGGCGCTCGGGTGTGGAGCGGTATGAGGTGCCGGGTGGCGGGGCTTTGCTGGTCGAGGTGGGGGCTGGCGACCGGGTGACGGTGGTCAATGCCGAGGGAGGCCAAGTCGCTGAGGTGCTGGCGGCGGGGCGGTCGGGGGTGGTGGACCTGGGGATTCTTGGCGCTGCGGGGAATTGCGACGGCGAGGGGCTGAAGGCGTTGATCGCTGGCGGCGGGCCGGGGATGGCGCGGCTGCGGATGGGGCTGGTGCGGCGGGGGATTGATCTGGGGCATGCGCGGGCGGTGCGGCTGTTTGGGGTGGCGAGCCCGGCGAAGGACAGCGCGCAGTTTGTGGTGCAGCGGCCGGGGAGTGTGATTGTGGCGGCTACGGGCGCCGGGATGACGCCTTGGGAGCAAGGGACGCTGACGCCGCTTGTGCTGACGGTGCAGCGGGCGGACCCGAGTTGGGCGGCGTTGCATGATCTGCCGGAGCCGCTGGCGGAGCCGATGTTGGACCTGCGCGTGGCCTCGGCGACGGCGCGGGCTTACCGCGTGAAGGCGGGGGATTATATCCAGATTCTGGACGTGGATGGCCGGCAATGCACGGATTTCCAATGCTTTTCGGCGCGGAAGCTGGACCAGGGGATCGAGCGGGCGTTGGACGTGACGACCTCTCGCACGCTGATGGGCCATGCCTATTCGATGCCGGGGCTGCACGCGAAATACTACGATCAGGATTTCGAGCCGCTGATCGAGGTCATTCAGGACACGGTCGGGCGGCATGACGCCTTCGCCATGGCCTGTGCGAGCAAATATTATGACGACATCGGCTATCCGGGGCATGTGAATTGCTCGGACAATTTCAACGCCGCGCTGGGGCCCGAAGGGGTGCAGGCGCGGGCGGGGTGGATGGCGGTCAACCTGTTCTTCAACACCGCGATTGATGCGCATGGTGTGCTGGTCAGTGATGAGCCTTGGTCGCGGCCGGGGGATTATGTGCTGTTCCGGGCGCTGACAGACCTGGTCTGCGTGAACTCTGCCTGTCCGGATGATACCTCGCCGGCCAATGGCTGGTATCTGAGCGACATTCATGTGCGCACCTATTCCGGTGCGGAGACTTTCCAGCGCGCGACGGCCTGGCGGCCCACGCCTGAAGCGGAGCCTGTGATGACCAAAGAGACGGGGTTCCATGCCGCCACCGCAGGCCTGACGCGGAATATGGTGGAATATCGGGGGTATTGGCTGCCGAACGCTTATGCGGCGGCGGGGCCAATCGAGGAATATTGGGCCTGCCGCGAGAAGGCGGTGGTGATGGATCTGTCGCCGCTGCGGAAGTTTGAGGTGACGGGGCCGGATGCCGAGGCGCTGATGCAGTGGTGCTTGACGCGGGACGTATCGAGGCTGGCGGTGGGGCAGGTGGTCTATTCGGCCATGTGCTACGAGCATGGCGGGATGATTGATGACGGGACGTTGTTCCGGCTGGGGCGCGACAATTTCCGCTGGGTGGGCGGCGAGGAGTTCGGCGGGATCTGGCTGCGGGAACAGGCGGAAAAGCTGGGGCTGAAGGTGATGGTGCGGGGGTCGACGGATCAGTTGCACAATCTGGCGGTGCAGGGGCCTTTGAGCCGCGAGATCATGGAGCGGCTGGTCTGGACCGCGCCCACGCAGGCAACGGTGGGGGAACTGGGGTGGTTTCGGCATTCGGTGGCGCGGCTGGGGGGGCCGGCGGGGGCGCCTTTGGTGGTGTCGCGGACGGGGTACACTGGCGAGTTGGGGTATGAGATTTTCTGCCATCCCAAGGATGCCGTGGCGGTCTATGACGCGGTGAGGACGGCTGGAGCGGAGTTTGGGATTGTGCCGATGGGGCTGCTGGCGTTGGACATGGTGCGGATCGAGGCGGGGCTGATCTTCGCGGGCTATGATTTCAGCAGCGAGACGGATCCGTTCGAGGCGGGGATCGGGTTTACCGTGCCCTTGAAGACCAAGCCGGACGATTTCATCGGGCGCGAGGCTTTGCTGCGGCGGAAGGAGCATCCGGCGCGGAAGTTCGTCGGGCTGGAGATTGAGGCGGCCACGGACGTGGGGCATGGCGACGGGATTTATGTCGGGCGGGCGCAGGTGGGGGTGGTGTGCTCGGCGATGCGCTCTCCACTGCTGGGCAAGCAGATTGCGCTCGCAAGGGTCGATGTGGCGTTTGGCGAGATGGGCCGGGCGGTGGAGGTCGGCAAGCTGGACGGGCATCAGAAGCGGCTGCCGGCGGTGGTGTCGGCGCAGTCGGCCTATGATCCGAAAAAGACAAGGCCGCAGGGGTGAGGGGGCTTTGATGCGCTATTCCGGGTTTCGAATTCTGAAAGAGGCGCTGACCGGCCACAAGGGCTGGACCCCGGTCTGGCGCGATCCGGAGCCTCAGGCGGCTTATGATTATGTCATCGTTGGCGGCGGCGGGCATGGGCTGGCGACGGCCTATTATCTGGCCAAGGAATTCGGGCAGGCGCGGATTGCGGTGCTGGAGAAGGGTTGGCTTGGTGGCGGCAACGTCGGGCGGAATACCACGATCATCCGGTCGAATTACCTGCTGGATGGGAATGGGCCGTTCTATGAGTTCAGCCTGAAACTTTGGGAGGGGTTGGAGCAGGATTTCAACTTCAACGCCATGGTCAGCCAGCGCGGGATCATCAATTTGATCCATACCGATGCCGCGCGGGATGCGGCGACCCGGCGCGGCAATGCGATGCTTATGTATGGGGCGGATGCGGAGCTTTTGGACCGCGCGCAGGTCAAGGCGATGTATCCGTTCCTGAATTTCGACGATGCGCGGTTTCCGATCAAGGGCGCTTTGATGCAAAGGCGCGGCGGGACGGTGCGACATGACGCGGTGGCCTGGGGGTATGCTCGGGGCGCCGATATGCGGGGCGTGGATCTGATCCAGAATTGCGAAGTGACCGGGATGCGGATTGAAGGCGGGCGGATTTTGGGGGTGGAGACCTCGCGCGGGTTCATCGGGGCCAAGAAGGTGGGTGTGGCGGTGGCGGGGTCATCCTCGCGCGTGATGGCCCATGCGGGGATGCGGTTGCCGATTGAAAGCCATGTGTTGCAGGCGTTTGTCTCCGAAGGGCTGAAGCCGCTGATCGACGGGGTGATGACCTTTGGCGCGGGGCATTTCTATGTCAGCCAGTCGGACAAGGGCGGGTTGGTGTTCGGCGGGGATATCGACGGATATAATTCGTACGCTCAGCGCGGCAACCTGCCGGTGATCGAGGATGTGATCGAAGGCGGCATGGCGCTGATGCCGATGATCGGACGGGCGCGGCTGCTGCGGGCCTGGGGCGGGGTGATGGACATGTCGATGGACGGCTCGCCAATCATCGACAAGACCGGGATCGAGGGGCTCTATTTCAACGGCGGCTGGTGTTACGGCGGATTCAAGGCGACGCCGGCCAGTGGCTGGGTGTTCGCGCATCTGTTGGCGAAGGACGAGCCGCATAGGGTGGCGACGGCCTACCGGTTTGACCGGTTCCTGAAGGGGCTGATGATCGACGAAAAGGGGCAAGGCGCGACCCCGAACCTGCATTGAGATGAGAATTTTCAGCAAAAGTGGGCACCGGTTTTGCGGTTCGAAAATGCGAAAAGGTAGCAAGCCATGATTATTCATCATCCGATCCTGGGACCGCGGGACGCGCAGGAATTCGTGTATCTCGGGGACGCGTCGCTGATTGACCGGCCTGATGGAATGTCGGCCTCGGTCGAGGAGTTCCATGCTTATGCCTATCTGCGCGGCAACCCGGCGGGGGAACACCGCGAGCTTTGGTATCACGAGCAGGGCGACCGGTCCTGGTTGGTGGTGACGCGCAACACGGTCAGCCATGAAATCCTGAAGGTGGAACTGGCGCGCGATGTGGCGCGGGCGAAAGGGCGGTCGAAATGACGCAAAGCAACCGCATCGCGGGCGGGCAGATCGACCGCAATCAGGCACTGGATTTCAGCTTTGACGGGGTGCGGTATCAGGGGCATCCGGGGGACACCTTGGCCTCGGCGCTGCTGGCCAATGGTGTGCGGTTGATGGGGCGCAGCTTCAAGTATCACCGGCCTCGGGGGGTGATTTCCGCCGGAAGCGAGGAGCCGAATGCGCTGGTCGAGTTGCGCAGCGGCGCCCGGCAGGAGCCGAACACGCGGGCGACGGTGGCGGAATTGTGGGGCGGGCTGGAGGCGAACAGTCAGAACCGCTGGCCGTCTTTGCGGTTCGACGCTTTGGCGGTGAACGACCGGTTCAACAGCTTTTTCACGGCGGGGTTTTATTACAAGACCTTCATGTGGCCGAAAGCGTTCTGGGAGCGGGTGTATGAGCCGATCATTCGCCGGGCGGCGGGCTTGGGTAGTCTGACGCGTCTTGAGGACCCTGACACCTATGACAAGGGGTTCCTGCACTGTGATCTGTTGGTGATCGGCGCGGGGCCGGCGGGGCTGAGCGCGGCGCTGACTGCGGGACGGGCGGGGCTGCGGGTCATTCTGGCGGACGAGGATTTCGTCTTGGGTGGGCGGCTGAATGCCGAGACGTTTGGGGTGGGGCACCAGGCCGGGGCGGACTGGGCCTTGGGGGTGGTGGCGGAACTTGGCGCGATGCCGAACGTGCGGGTGATGGCGCGGACCACGGTTTACGGCGCGTTCGATCACGGGATTTATGGGGCGGTGGAGCGGGTCAGCGACCATCTGGCGGAACCGCTGCCGGGCAAGGTGCGGCAGACGGTGTGGCGCATCTATTCCAAGAGCGCGATCTTGGCGGCGGGGGCAACCGAAAGGCCGATTGCGTTTGAGAACAATGACCGGCCGGGGGTGATGCTGGCGGGGGCCTTGCGCGCCTATGCCAATCGCTGGGGCGTGGCCGTGGGGCAAAGGGTGGCGATTTTTACCAACAATGACGACGGGTTACGCTCGGCGCTGGATTTGCAGGCCAAGGGTGTGGATGTGGTCGCGGTGATTGATCCGCGCGAGGGCGGGGCGTTGCTGCCGGGCATTCGGCATTTGCGGGGGGCGGAGGTGGTGGATGCCTCGGGCCGGTTGGGGCTGTCGGGGATCACCATTCGCGATGCGAAAGGGCAGACGGAGGTGCTGGCGGTCGAGGCGTTGGGCGTCTCGGGCGGGTGGAACCCGAACCTGAACATCAACTCTCATCACCGGTCGCAGCCGGAGTGGCGCGAGTATCTGGCGGCTTTCGTGCCGGGGACGGGCGGGGTTGGGGGGCTGGTCGCGGTGGGGGCGGCGACGGGGGTGATGTCGACTTTTGGGGCGCTGAAGACGGGGGCGGAGGCGGCGGCGGTTGTGG
>JANLQT010000083.1:0-9522 GCA_031368035.1 Rhodobacterales bacterium
CCGACCCCGCTTTGCCCGCCATGCGTCAACACGATATCCTGCGGCGCGACCGCCCCCAGCACCCGGCCCGCGACCCAATCGCAGACCGCCGCGCGCAGGGCGTATTCCCGGGCTTGTTCTGGATATTCAAGCCAGTGCCCGTCGCTCTTCGCTTCGATTTTCGTCGCCATCCGGCGCAAAGCCTCGGCCATGGCCGCCGCCTGCCCGACCTCTGGCAGACCGGGAGAGCGCAGGTCCAGCCGCCCCGCCACGGGCCGGTTGTCACGCTCGGTGGGGGGTGGTTCCGCCGGCCCCAGCCGAGGCACCCGCGCCGCCACAAACGTCCCGCGCCCGACCGTGGCCTGAAGCAGCCCTTCTTGCGTTGCGATCTGATAGGCCCGCGCCACCGTGCCCGGCGTGACCTTCAAGGCCCAGGCGAGGTCGCGCACCGGCGGCACCTGCGCGCCCTCGGCCAGAACGCCTGCGCCAATGTCCTCACGCAGCACCCGCGCCAGCGCCAGATACTTTGGCCCGCTGCCTTGCGACAGGTCGGGTTGCCATATTGTATCCATGACAATGTGCCTCTGGAAAGTTGCGTGGTGACTTTGTATCCCTATTCCTATCGAATTATCCAGATTGTATCAATACAAAACCTCACATCGAGAAAGCATCATGACCAGCCTCGTCCACACCGAACTGTCCCGTCATTCGCTGGCCCGCCTGGTGCTGCGCTTGCCGCAGACCGTTCTCGCCTGGGGCCAGCGCCGCCGCACCCGCGCCGATTTGCGCGGTCTTGATGCCCATATGCTGAAAGACATCGGCCTGAACTGGGCCGACGCCAGGGCCGAGGCGCAAAAGCCGTTCTGGCGCGCCTGACGTCTCCCCATCCTCGTCCTCGTGGGATTTCCCCGACTGGGCCGCGCAAAACGCGGCCCTCTTTTCATGGGCACCCCGGACACCGCTCGCCGCCATGCAATAGGCCCGCCCCGGATCGGGACGGGCCAGGCCATGCAGGGCTGCGCCGGCGGTAGATTTAATCGTCCGACAGGGTAAAGGTCGAGGTTTCGCACATGTTCTGCGTGCCGGTGATTTCCTGGCCGTCCTCCATGACGAACTTCAGGTCATAGTCACATTGCGACCGGCCATCGGCGATGGTCAGGTCCACCTTGTTGCCGCTGGGCAGCACGCCGTCGCCGAACACGTCTTCTTCCCAGTTGTCCACGTCGGTGGGCGAGGTGAAGAACTGCGCCAGCGCCTTGCTGGAACTGTTCACGATGGTGATGGTCAGATCCTCTGCCACGGCGGGCAGGGCAAAGGTCAACGCGGCCAGAATTACGGCGGTGGTCAGTTTCAGGGACATGGGGCCTCTCAGGTCAATCACGATGCGGTGATAGACTGGGACCAGCCCTCTGAAGTCAAGCACTGCTTGGTTCAAATGCGACTGACTGTGCATATCAAGACACGCCCGCAACCCCCTGCTTCACAACGAAAAAGGCCCGCCACCCGGGCGAGCCTTTCCGATCTTGGGTAGGGTGCGTGCTTGACGCACCGCGCCTTAGCGCTTGGAGAACTGGAAGCTCTTGCGGGCTTTCGCCTTGCCGTACTTCTTGCGTTCCACCACGCGGCTGTCGCGGGTCAGGAATCCCGCGGCCTTCAGGGCCGGGCGCAGCGCGGGTTCATACAGTTGCAGCGCCTTGGACACGCCGTGCTTCACAGCCCCGGCTTGCCCCGACAAACCGCCGCCGGCCACCGTCGCCATCACGTCGAACTGGCCTTCGCGGTTCGCAATCGTGAACGGCTGGCGCAGGATCATCTGCAACACCGGACGCGCGAAATATTCCGCCATCGTCTTACCATTCACCACGACCTTGCCGGTGCCCGGCTTGATCCACACCCGCGCGACCGCGTTCTTGCGCTTGCCCGTGGCATAGGCCCGGCCCAGCTTGTCGCGCACGGCAACACGTACCGGAGCCGCCTCAACAGCGGGAGCCGCCGCAACCGCCGACTTCAGATCGTCCAAAGACTTGATATCGGCCATGCTCATGCGCTCCGGGTGTTCTTCGGGTTCAACGCTTTCACGTCGAGAACCGTGGGTTGCTGGGCTTCATGCGGATGCTCAGCGCTCGCATAAACGCGCAGGTTGGTCATCTGCACGCGGCCAAGCTTCGAACGCGAGATCATGCGCTCAACGGCCTTTTCCACGACGCGCTCGGGATGCGCGCCTTCCAACACCTGCCGCGCGGTGCGCTGCTTGATGCCGCCCGGATGGCCGGTGTGCCAGTAATAGATCTTGTCGGCACGCTTGTTGCCGGTCATCTGGATCTTGTCGGCGTTGATCACGATCACGTTGTCGCCCATGTCCATGTGCGGCGTGAAGGTCGGCTTGTTCTTGCCGCGGAGGATAGAGGCGACGATCGTGGCAAGACGGCCCAGAACGACGCCTTCAGCGTCGATCAGGATCCATTTCTTCACGATATCCGCAGGCGTTGCGGTAAAGGTTTGCATATCGAACCCATGCTTCGGGGCGGATAGGATCACCCGCCGTTCAAGGATGGGGGCTTATGGCGCGAGGCAGCGACGAAGTCAAGCTTGGCCCTGAACATCTATTCCTGTAATTTCAAAGCCTTGCAATATACGGTATCATAATACCCCATCATTTCAACCGGGGAGGCCGCGCCTTGTCCATCCCCGGCCCCACCGCAGCCAAAACCTCCTCCTCAACCGGCACTTCCGGCACATACCGCCGCCCGACACGCCGCAAACTGGCCGTCACCTCCGTCTCCAGCCCCGGAAACATCACATCCAGCGCCGCCGCATCCAGACCCGACATGGCCAGCGCCTCCGCAACCGCCCGCGCCACCGCCGGCTGATCGCGCAAAACCACCCCCGGAAATGCCAGCACCGTGCCGCGCCGCCCGCCTTCCCACATTACATCCGCAAGGATCGCTTCCCCCGCCAACCCCGAAGCGCCCGAAACCGCCGCCTCAATCGCACCCTCCGCCCCGGCGCCCACGTGCGGCGCCGCCACCGCCCGCACCACCCCCGCGCTTTCTTCCAGCGCCGAGCCGTCCAACGTCTCCAACAACCATTCCAGCGCCTCGGGCGGCAACACCATCTCCGACACCGCCCCCGATCCAAGATTCAACCCCACCGACACCCCCTGCCCGGCCGCCAGCGCCGCCAGCACCCGCCCCGGCAGCGCCGCATAGGGCACCGGAAGGGGAGAGAACCCCGCCATCCGGTCCTCGCGGTCAAAGACCAGCACCATCGGTCCGTCCGAAACCTCGAACACCTGCGGGCTCAGATCGCCGCCCTGCGCCTCTGTCGTCAGCAGCAGAAACAATTCCGCATCGGCAAAGCCGCGCCAGAACGCCCAGGGCGCGTCCTCGCCCGCCGCCTGCGCCAGATCCAAAGGGGTCTCGTCCATCTCAGTCTCCCGTTGCAGCGGCCGGTTAACCCCGCCCCCCACCCGTGTCCAGACCCTGCCCGTGTCCAGCCTCAGGCCAGCGCGCGTGCCACCGCCAACCGCAATTCCGGCACCAGATCCGCCTCGAACCAGAGGTTGCGCTTCAGCCAGCCGGTATTGCGCCAGGACGGGTGCGGCATGCACCATACCCCAAGGTCCGCCTGCGCCCGCCAGTCCCGCACCCGGTCCGACACGCGGCCCTTGCCCAGATGCCAGACCATCGCCGACCCGCCCACCAGCACGCGCAGCCGTACCTCAGGCAGCGCCGCCAGCACCTCCGCCCGCCAGGTCCGCGCGCAGATCGAAGGAGGTGGCAAATCCGCGCCCTTCTCATCATAGCCGGGAAAGCAGAAGGCCATCGGCACCACTGCCACCTGGTCCCGGTCATAGAATGCGTCCCGGTCCAGCCCCAACCAATCCCGAAGCCGGTCCCCCGAGGCATCGTCGAACGGCAGCCCCGACCGATGCACCCGCAGCCCCGGCGCCTGCCCCGAGATCAGCAGCCGCGCCGGCCCGCGAAACCACGGCACCGGGCGCGGCTCATGCGCTGTTGCCGTCGCGGCAAACTGCGCCTCACACAACCGGCAAGCCGCAATCCGCCCCGCCAGCGCCTCGGCTGTCACGGCAATTCGGTGCGGTTCAAGATGGCCGGGTTCCAGAACCGGATCACCGGCGCCTGCCGCATCCCCGCCTGCGTTGCAGGATCGCTTGCCCAGATCGCCTCCGCCTCGGCCCGGCTGGCCACGTCCAGCACCATCAAGCTGCCCTGCGGCACGCGCCCGTCATCGCCGCGCAGCGAACCGGCCGCCAGCACCCTGTCCTTGATCGACAATTCCCAGGCCCACATCCGCGCCATCAGCGCCTTGTCTGCCCGCAAATCCGCGGCTTCCGCCCGATCCTCTGCCGTGATCAACCACGCCATTCGCAACCTCCCGAGCCAGTCCCGCCACCATAGCCGGGCGCGAGGCGACTCCAACCCACTTCCGCAGCCTTTCATGGAAGCCGCAAATATCCCGGGGGTCCGGGGGCAGCGCCCCCGGGCGACGCCTGCCCATCTTGCACAACCCCTGTCCCTCCTTTATCCCCCATGCCAAACCCAAGGCCTCGCATGTACCGCGTTTCGTCCTTCGTCCGGCACTTCGCCCGCGCGCTTCTCGCCGGGATCGCGCTTGCCACGCTGCTGGTGAACCTCTCCCCCGACACCTACTATGACGCCATCGAGTTCCGCCTTCTCGATCTGCCCTTCCCCGAGGGCTGGACCGCCCTGCCGTCTTCCGTCACGCCGCTGTCGGTCGTGACCGGCGGGCTCATGGCTTTGGTGCTGGCACTTCTGGGCAAAGAGTTCTGGGAGGCGCTGGCCCTTGAAAGCGGCACCCTGCGCCGCGATCCGGTGCTGGGGCGCCCAGCCCTGGTGCCGCTGGTGGCGGTGCTGGGCGGCGCGGGCGGGGCGGTGCTGGTCTGGCTGGCGATGTCGACTGCCTTGCCGATCCCGCTGGAATCCTGGCCCGGCGCGGGCTGGCCGGTGCCCATCGGGGCGGATGTGGTGCTGGCCTATGCGGCCGGGCGCGCCGCCTTTGGGCCGGGCCATCCGGCGCTGCATCTTCTGCTGCTTGTCACCATCGCCTTTGACGTCCTTGGCCTGCTGGTGGCAGGGCTGACCGATCCCTCCGCCGGGCTGATGCCGCAATGGCTGCTTTTGCCACTGGCCGCCGTGCTTGGCGTCTGGACCTATGCCGGCCGCCACGCCCATCCCGGCGCGCCCGAACGGCTGAAACGCCGGGCGGCGCGCCTTTGGCCTTATGCGCTTGCCGGTGTGATCTCCTGGGCGGGCACCGCATTTTCCGGCCTGCCGGGCGCCTTGGGCCTGTTGCCGCTGATCCCGGTGATCCCGCATGCCAGCCGCACCTTCGGCCTGTTTGCCGAAGCGGAAGCGCATCTGCACGACCCGCTGAACCGCCTTGCGCAAGCGGCGGTGCTGCCGGTCACCCTGACCCTGTTCCTGTTCGGCCTGACCCACGGCGGCCTCGATTTCGGCGCCGGGGCGCCGACCACGCTGGTCACGCTGGCGGCCTTCGGGATCGGCAAGCCGCTTGGGCTGCTGGCGGGCATCTTCGCCGTCCTCGCCTTGGGCGCCGCGCGGCTGCCGGCCCAGGTCAGCCGCGCCGATCTGGCAAAACTCGCCGTCCTGTCGGCCATGGGCTTCACCGTGCCCGCGCTGGCGATGACCACCGCGTTGCCCGGCGGCGCCATGACCGAAGCTGCCCGCCTTGGCCTTGCCATCACCCTCTTGCCCGGCACCGCACTGGCGCTTTGGTCCTGGATGCGCCGCAAAGGCGCGATCAAGGCCAAGTGAGCGCCGTTGCCATTCCCGGTTCAAATCCGACATAATGGCGCCGCGCGGCTGTGATTGCTGGCAAAACCGGAAACAAACCGGAGCAGGAATCGGAGAGGCTCGCGGGAGTCAGCAAGACAAGGTTAATGGTTGAGGCGTAAGGACAGGGCAGGCCGAAATCGCCTGTGACCCCGCCGAAGCCAAAAAAGCGCATGATCGAGTTCGAGAACGTCAGCAAGTCCTTCTGGACCGGGAAGACCCGCAAGGTCATTCTCGACCGCGCCTCGTTCCGGGTCGAGATCGGCAATTCGCTTGGCATCCTTGCCAAGAACGGCGCGGGCAAGACCACGATCGTCAACATGATGGCGGGGCTTGAAAAGCCGGACGAGGGCCGCGTGATCCGCACCAGCCGGATCTCGTTCCCGCTGGGCTTCATGGGCGGGGTGATCTCCAAGCACTCGGGCACCGAAAACACCCGCTACATCGCGCGGCTTTATGGGCTTGATCCCGATTATGTCGAAAGTTTCGTGCGCTGGCTTTGCTCCATCGACGAGTACTTTGATCGACCCGTAGGCATCTATTCCTCGGGCATGCGGGCGCGCTTCAACTTCGCGCTGACGCTGGCGCTGGAATTTGACATCTATCTGATTGACGAAGGGATGCCGGCGACCACCGATGTGGACTTCAACCGCAAGGCCGGCGGGGTCCTGCGCGAGCGGCTGAAGAATGCCACCGTGGTCATTGTCAGCCATTCGCCGCGCACGCTGGAAAAATTCTGCCGGTCTGCGGCGGTGCTCAAGAACGGCCAACTCTACATGTTCGACACGCTGGAAGAGGCGAAACAGCTTTATGACTATGAAAATCAAGGTTAGCCGGTTTCGCACCCGCCCCCACGCCCTGCCCGCCCCGGACCCCGAGGACGCGGCAGATTCTGTTGCCGCGCCCCCCAGCAGCGCCGTGTCCTCCAACGGCGCGGCGCTTTCCAACAGCGCTGTGTCCGCGTCAAAGCCTGTCATCGCACCAACCCGCGCGCCAGCCGCTTCGCCCTTGGGCGCTGGCGGCGAGATGCTGTTTGACAATGAAGACGACGGGTTCGGCCCCAGTCCCTTTCCCACCGCCCGGGGTGAGGCCCCTGCCGAACCGCGCCCAGCCGCACCGCGACCTGTGGCGCCAGCCCCTGTCCCCGGACCGCAAGACATCGACGCGATCCGCCGCGAAGGTCTGACCGGGCGCCAGTTGCGCATGGCGCGGCGCCTGGCGCAAAAACACGGCCTGCCCGCAACCTCGGATTTTGAGGCGGTCCGGCTGTTGCGCAAGGCCGGGCTAGATCCGTTCCAGAAATCCACCGTGCTGGAACTGGTGGCCGGTCAGGATGTTGACGGGCAAGACGGCGGCACCTCGCGCGCGCTGACCACATTGTCCCACCCCGACGGCATCCGTCTGCCCCAGACGGTGAAACCCATCAGCCTGCCCTCGACCGAAGTGCGGGCCGAGGATGCCCATATCGCCGAAGTGCGCCGCATCCAGGCCGATATCCTGCGCCGCCGCCGCCGCAAGCTGGCCGCGCTTTGGGCCAAGCTGGGCGCCTTTGTGCTGTTGCCCACCGCCTTTGCCGGCTGGTATTTCTTTGCCGTCGCCACACCCATGTTTACCGCGCATTCGGAATTCGTGATCCAGCAGGCGACCCCGACCGGTGGCGCCTTTGCCGGGCTTTTGTCGGGCACAAGTTTTGCCACCAGCCAGGATTCGGTGGTGGTGCAGGGCTATCTGCAATCGCCCGAAGCGATGGAGCGTTTGGACAAGGATCAGGGCTTTCGCACCCATTTCAGCGCGCCGGAGATCGATCTGATCCAGCGCCTGGCGCCGGGTGCCACCACTTCGCAGACCTATAACCTGTACCGCGACTATGTGAAGATCAGCTATGATCCGACCGAAGGCGTCATCAAGATGGACGTGTCTTCGGCCATTCCGCAAAAATCGGTCGATTTCTCGCGCGCGCTGATTTCCTATGCCGAAGATCAGGTCGATCATCTGACCAAGCGGCTGCGCGATGACCAGATGGCCTCGGCGCATCAAAGTTTCGAAGATGCGCAAGCCAAACTGACCGAGGCGCAGGCCACGCTTGTCGCCCTGCAGCAGAAATACAAGACCTTCAACTCGGAAGCCGACGCGGCAATGATCAGCGGCCAGATCGCGGCGCTGGAAACCCAGATCACCACCGAAAAGCTGTCGCTGGCGCAGATGGAATCCAACCCCCAGCCCAACCAGGCCCGGATGGACCCGGTCAAGCGGCGCATCGCCTCGCTGCAGGACCAGATCGATCAGCTGAAAGCCAAGCTGACCGAGGGCACGGCAGGCGATGCCTCGGTCGCGACCGTGCAAAGCCAGCTGGTGATGGCCCAGGCCGATGTGACCACGCGGCAGATGATGCTGGCGCAGGCGACCACGGCGGTGGAATCCTCACGGATCGAGGCGAACCGCCAGACCCGGTATCTGTCCGTCGCCGTAAACCCCAGCCCGCCGGATGAGGCGTCCTATCCCAAGGCGTTTGAAAATACGCTGGTGGTGATGCTGATCTTCGCGGGTCTGTATCTGATGGTCTCGATGACGGTCGCGATCTTGCGCGAACAGGTGACAAGCTGAGCAGGCCCGCCCGCTCTGGCGGAGGAGACACGGTTGCCAAAAGGGAAGCAGCGGAGGCTTCGCCACGGCTTTTGTGCAGCAAGACGATGGGGGTTTCACACCCCCAAACCCCCGTGGAGGTATTTGTCCCGCGGTGATTTGGAAAGGGCTGGGGACTGGCGGTTGGGCTTGCGCCTTTCGCTGGGTCCTTGGTCAGGCTCTGGCGCGGGGCGTGCGGATGTGGCAGTCCGGGGGCATGCAGCGGAGGCGCCCATGAAAGACGTGAAGATCGGTTCCCTGACGGTCAGCAACGACCGTCCCCTTCTGGTGATCGCCGGCCCCTGCCAGATTGAAACGCTTGACCACGCCCAGATGATCGCCGGCAGGATGGCCGAGATTTGCGCGGCGCAGGGCGCGCAATATGTGTTCAAGGCCAGTTATGACAAGGCCAATCGCACCTCGCTGACTGGCCAGCGCGGGCTGGGCATGGACGCGGGGCTGAAGGTGCTGCAGGCGGTGAAAGCGATGGGCATGCCGGTCCTGACCGATTTTCACGAACCGGGCCAGGCCGGAGAGGTCGCCTCGGTTGTCGATGTGCTGCAGATCCCGGCGCTTTTGTGCCGCCAGACCGACCTTCTGCTGGCGGCGGGCGCCACTGGCGCGGCGGTGAATGTGAAAAAGGGCCAGTTCCTGGACCCCGCCGGTATGGCCAATGTCGCCGCCAAGATCGCCTCGACCGGCAATGAACGCATCCTTCTGACCGAGCGCGGCACCACCTTCGGCTACAACGCGCTTGTCGCAGACATGCGCAGCCTGCCGATCATGGCGCGCACCGGCTATCCGGTGGTGATGGATGCCACGCACGCCGTGGCGATGCCCGGCGGTTTGGGCGACAGGTCTGGCGGTCAACGCGAGTTTGCCCCGGTGCTGGCACGCGCTGCCGTGTCGATCGGCATTGCGGGGGTATTTCTGGAAACCCATCAGGACCCGGACCGCGCGCCGAGCGACGGGCCGAACATGATCAAGCTGGCCGATATGCCGGCGCTGGTGGAAAGCCTGATGGCCTTCGACATCCTGGCCAAGGAAAACCCGCTCCGCCCGTAGGATCGGGGTTGCGCCCATG
>JANLQT010000091.1:0-4316 GCA_031368035.1 Rhodobacterales bacterium
CTTCAGCACGGTCGAGGTCATCTCGTCGCGGTTGATGGCGTATTGGAACGCCTTGCGCACGTTGATGTTGTCAAACGGCGCCATGTCCAGACCGAACGAGATGTAGCTGGTGGCAAACACCGCGTTCTTGGCGATCTGGCCGGGGAAGCGCTGCTCGACAAAGGGAATCTGACCTGCGTTCAGATACGAGAAATCGGATTCCCCCGCCATGAAGGCCGGCAGACCCACTTCCGGCGCGCCGAGCGACGGGTCGATCACCAGACGATCGACCTGCGGCTGCCACGGCCCGGTGTATTTGGGGTTCTTGATGAAGGTCATCTTGTTGTTGGACTTTTCCCAGCTTTCCAGCAGGAACGGCCCCGAAGTGACCAGCGTGTCCACATTGGCGGCGTAATCGTCGCCCAGTTTGTCCACGACATGCTTGGGCACCGGATACCACAGCGACACCACGCCCGGCAGATAGGGTTTGGGGGCCGAGGTGGTCACTTCGATGGTCTTGTCGTCCAGCGCCTTGATGCCAAGGGTCGAGACATCGGCCTCGCCCTTCGTGACGGCGTCCCAGTTGAGAATGCCGCCGGCATAGCCCCAGTACCAGGCAAAGTCATAGCCGGTGGTCGCAGCACGTTGCAGCGCAAAGACATAGTCGCCCGCGGTCAGCGGCTCACCGTCGCTCCACAGCAGGCCATCGCGCAGCTTGAAGGTCCAGACCAGACCGTCCTTGGACTGGGTCCAGCTTTCGGCGGCGATGGCGTTCAGCTTGAAATTGTTGTCGAAACTCGTCAGCGGAAGCATGACGATTTCCGGGTTACCGGCCCGCGCATAGACGGTTTTCATATAGTCCATATAGGTGCCGCTGGTGCTGTCGCCGGCACTGTACACCGTGGTTTCGGCAGCGAGCGGCGCGGCCCAAAGCAGCGTCGCCGTCGCAACCGCGCCGGCAAATCTTAGCAGGTGTTTCATTCGTTCCTCCTTGCTGACGTGTTCTTGTTGGCAGCATCCACGGCGGTCAGGCGCATCGTCCGGGCGTCATGGCATTTGGACGGAATCGTGCGATTCTTCGACCAATGTCATATGTCTGACAAATTTTCACAAAGCGCGCAACGCCCGCATCGGGCAGGGTGGTGGCGCGCTGGGTCGGCATGCGCAGATGGCTCAGCAAATGCGCGGCAGTTGTTCGCCCACCAGCATATCGACGATCCGCGCCCCGCCAAAAAGCGTGCGCATCGTGACCAGGCCTGCATGTCCGGCCACCGCTTTGCCAATGATGGCGGCGCCCGTTCCTGCGGGGGTGGATCGCATGGCGGCGAGGGCGGCTTGCGCCTGCGCCTCGGGGACGAACAGCACCAGCGTGCCTTCATTGGCCAGATACAACGGGTCCAGCCCCAGAATTTCACAAACCCCGCGCACTTCGGGGTGCAGGGGAAGACTGGCTTCGTCAATCTCGATGCCGGTGCCCGAAGCCTGCGCCATCTCATTCAGGGCCGAGGCCAGACCGCCGCGGGTCGCATCCCGGGCCGCCACCGTGCCGGGGGCGGCGGCAAGCACCGCCTCCATCAGGGGGCCAAGGCTTTGACAATCCGAAGCAATCGTCGTGGACAGCGCCATATCCCCGCGCGCCGCCAGAATCGCTGCGCCGTGATTGCCCAGAACGCCGTTGACCAGCGCCACATGGCCGGGGCGGATGTTGGCGGCCGCCAGATTGCGCCCGGGCGGGATCACCCCGATGCCCGAGGTGGTGACAAACACCCGGTCCGCCGCCCCGCGCCCGACGACCTTGGTGTCGCCCGTGACGATGCGCACGCCCGCCAGTTGCGCTTCCTGCACCATCGACGCCACGATCCGGCGCAAAAGCGCGATCTCGCAGCCCTCTTCGATGATGAAGGCCGCCGACAGCCACAGGGGTCTGGCCCCGCCGACCACCAGATCATTGACCGTGCCGCAAACGGCAATCTTGCCGATATCGCCGCCCGGAAACTCGATCGGGGTGACCACGAAACTGTCGGTAGTGAAGGCAAGCTGCGCGCCGGGTTCGGCCAAGGCCGGATGGGTCAGCCGGGCCTGATCCTCGCGGTCTGACGGCCCGAAGGCAGACAGAAACACCGCCTCGGCCAGATCCTGCATCGCCCGCCCGCCGCCGCCATGCGCGAGCGTCACATGCGTATCGCGCAAGCTCACAGCGCGGCTTCCGATGCCCGCGCGCCGCCATACTGCCAATAGGCCGCGCAGGCGCCCTCGGACGACACCATCAGCGCCCCTAAGGCCGTGTCCGGCGTGCAGCCGCGCCCGTATTGCGGGCATTGCGTCGGTTTGATCCGCCCCGTCATCACCTGCCCGCAGGCGCAACCGTCCGGCTCTGCCGCTGCGCGCGGGCCAAGCCCATAGCCGATGCCGAACTTTTCTTCCGCATCAAAGGCGCGGTATTTGGCGCGGATGCGCAGGCCCGAGGCGTCGATCTCGCCAAGCCCGCGCCATTCAAAACTGGGGCGGCGTTCATAGACATCGGCGATGGCCGCCAGCGACACCGGGTTGCCATGCTCCGGCACCACCCTTGCATACTGGTTCTCGACCTCGGCCCGCCCGTCCCGGATCTGGGTCAGCACCATCAGCACCGATTGCAGCAGGTCCAAGGGTTCAAACCCCGCCACGACGATGGGTTTGCCATAGTCGCGGGCAATGAAATCATAAGGATGCGTGCCGATCACCATCGACACATGACCGGGCCCGACAAAGCCGTCCAGCAGCATGTGCGGATCATCCAGCAGCGCCTTGATCGGTTCAGGCACGGTGATGTGGTTGCAGAACAGACTGAAATTGGTGAGTCCATCCCGCGCGGCGATCTGAACGGCGATGGCGGTCGATGGCGTGGTGGTTTCAAATCCAAGGCCGAAGAAAATCACCTCGCGCGCCGGGTTGCGCCGCGCCAGCTCCAGCGCGTCCAGCGGCGAATAAACCATCCGCACATCTGCCCCCGCCGCCCTTGCCTGCATCAGCGATTTGGAGGTTCCCGGCACCCGCATCGCATCCCCGAACGTGGTGAAGATCACGCCAGCGCGCTCGGCCAGCAAGATCGCTTCGTCCACCCGCGAGCGTGGCAGAACGCAGACCGGGCAGCCGGGACCGTGGATGAACTCGATCCCCGGCGGCACCAGCTTGTCCAGGCCATACCGGAAGATCGCATGAGTGTGCCCGCCGCAAATCTCCATGATATGGAGGGGTTTAGCGGCCGTAGCCCCCAAAACGTCCGTGACCTGAGCAATAGCGCCCAGCACGGCCCTGGCCGCCACCGGGTCGCGGAACTCCGAGACATATTTCATCGCGGCGCCATCGACGCCGCGCTTTCGGCCATCAGCGTCAGCGTCTCCTGCACCTCGCCCAGATCGCGCAGCGCTTGCAAGGTCTTGGCGGCCTCCTCTGCATCAATCACCGCCATGGCAAAACCGACATGGATCAGCACCCATTCGCCCACCAGCGCCGACAACGGCTCGCACGCGACGCAGGCCACCGAAACCTCGCGCCGCACGCCCGACACTTCGGCCAGCGCCATCTGGCGGCCTGGATCGGTGATCGCGATGATCTGTCCCGGTATGCCAAGGCACATCTTGCCGCCCCCCTAACCTGCCCGCCGCAGCGTCTTTTCCACCAGCTTCGCGCGCAGCCAGTCCGTCCACGCGTCTATGCCCTCGCCGGTGCGGGCCGAAACCCGCAGGATGTCGATTCCAGGATTGATCCGCCGCAGATTGGCCTCGTAAGCCGGAAGATCGGCGTCACAATAGGGCGCAAGGTCGGTCTTGTTCAGGATCGCCAGACTGGCGGCAGTGAACATGTCTGGGTATTTCAATGGCTTGTCCTCGCCTTCCGTCACCGAAAGCACCGCGACCTTGGCGTCCTCGCCCAGATCGAAGGCCGCCGGGCAGACCAGATTTCCGACGTTCTCGATGAACAGAAAACTGCCGGGGCGCAGGGCCAGATGCTCCATCGCATGGCCGACCTGACCTGCGTCCAGATGGCAGCCCTTGCCGGTGTTGATCTGAAACGCCTCGGCCCCCGTCGCGCGGATGCGGTCCGCGTCGTTCGAGGTTTGCTGATCGCCCTCGATCACCGCCAAGGGCGCCGCGCCCAGCCTCTCGATCGTCCGGCACAGCAGCGTCGTCTTGCCCGACCCGGGCGACGACACCAAGTTCACCGCGTAAGCCCCCAAGCCCCGCAGCACGCGCCGGTTGCCAGCGGCAAGCGCATTGTTCTTCGACAGGATATCGGTTTCGACCGCGATGATCCGGGTCTGGGTCAGGCCGGCAATCGAAACCCCTGCCGCCTCC
>JANLQT010000112.1:0-3076 GCA_031368035.1 Rhodobacterales bacterium
CGGGACGGCTTGTCCCGATCCTGCAGGACTGGTCAACCGAGGGGTTCAACCTTTACGCGCTTTACCTCAGCCGCAAATTCCTGTCCGCCAAGGTGCGCGTCTTCATCGATTATCTGGATGAGATGGAAGGCAGGGGCTGACCGCGCCCGATGGATCGTTTGCCGAGGCGGCGCAGCTCACTTCGAAACAGCCGACCCCGAACCAAGCAGGATTTCCGCCTCCGCTTCGCTGAATCCCAGGTCGTGAAGAATGTCCACCGTGTCCCAGCCGCGCGGCGCCGAGGGGCTGCGCGGCGGCAAATGCGCGCCATTGGCGGTGACCGAACTGCGCAGAACGGCGGTTCGGCCTTCGGTCGGGTGATTCTCATGCGTGATCAATTCTACGGCGCGAAGGTGGGGATCGCGGCTAAGGCTTTCGATCGAATGGACCGGCATCGCAGCCAGATCGGCGGCGCGAAAGACCGTCAGCCAGTCTTCGCTGGTCTTGTCCAGAAGCGGCGCGCCCCTGACTTCGAACCAGGCGGCGACATGGACGGCGCGAGCAGCCACACTGGCAAATCTCGGATCAGACGCCAGTTCGCCGCGACCCGTTGCCTCCAGAAACGCCCGCACCTGCGGATCGGTGTTGATGGTGACGGCGATGAAGCCGTCCTTTGTCTTCAGCGGCTGATTGTGCGGGCTGAGCAGCCTTTGGTCGCCAAATGGCCCGACCGGCGGATCAAAGCTTTGCGCGGCCAGATGCTCTTGCAGCACCATCGTCGCCATCGTCTCGAACATCGGCACTTCCAGGGTGACGCCCTCGCCGGTGCGATGGCGGCCCAGCAGCGCGGACATGATCGCGCCGGCCGCGATTTCACCCACGACGTGATCACAGATCAGCAGCGGCACGAATTTCGGCGCGCCGTCGCGGGCGAGGGTCAAGCCCGGCAGGCCGACCGCGCCTTGGACCACGCTGTCATAGGTTGGAAATCCGGCATAGGGCCCGTCCGAGCCATAGCCGGTCAGCAGGCAATAGATCTTTTCGGGGTGCTGTGCGCGAATGGTCTTGGCGTCTAGCCCAAGCCGGGGCAGCGCCTGTGGGCGCATGTTGGCCACAATCACATCGGCCCAAGCGATCAGGCGCTGTATCACCTCGGCGGCGCCGAGGGCTTTCAGGTTCAGGCAGATGTTCCGTTTGCCCCTGTTCAGGTGAAGATAGGTGCCCGCCTGCTGACCGGTTGGAGACAGGCCGCCCAAGCCCCGCATCAGATCGCCCTCGGGGTTTTCGACCTTGATGATTTCGGCCCCGTACTGCCCCAGACGCCAGGTGGCGGCAGGTCCGACCACAACGGCGGTCAGGTCCAGGATGCGTGTGCCGTGCAGGGGTTCATAGGTCATCGAAGGTGACCGCCAGTTCTGCGGCGACGATGCCGCCATCGTCGAGAAGAAGGATCGTGCCCACACCTTTCGCCTCGGTCGTCAGATGGATCGTGATCGGCCTGTTGACGTAAAGCGGCGCGAGATGGCGGGAGGTCAGGGATTTCAGCCGCAGCGACAAATCGCATCGCACAAATTCCGAGGCCAGAAGCGAAGCGAGCCCGCCGTTGACCACCAGATCGGGATGACCTTCGACCCCACGCGCGTAATCGCGGTCGAAATGGATGCGGTGGGTGTTGAAGCCAAGCGCCGAATACTGGAACAACATGACCTCGTCGGGGGTGACAACCTTGGTCGTTCCACCCTTCGGCAGATCTGGTGCCTCTGGTTTCGGCGCGGGCGGGGTGCCGGGCTGAGGCAGGCCTGCAAGGTAAAAGGTCTGCTGCTCGGTGACCGCCGGGCTGGCGGCATGGGCAGGCGACAGAAGATGTTCCACCGTGACGATGGTCAGCGGCCCGTTGCGACCGACCTTTTCGATAGCGCTGACGAGCGAACTTTTGCGATCGAGCGGCGCGCCAATGCTCAAGTCCCCGTGAAAAGCCGTGCTGCGTTGACCCAACAGCAGGCGAGCACGACCGTATTGCGGGATCGGCAGTCCAAGGCCGGGATATCCGTCCGTCCGCAGATCGCGGCGCGGCGTTTCACCGGCCAACAGGGCAAAATGCCAACCGCGCGGGACCGGATCGCCCAGTGGAAACCGCATCGGGTCCAAGTCAAGCATCGCGGCCACTCGCCGTGCCTGCGCGAGACTGAAGGTCTCACCCGCATTGTCCGCTATCGCCATTCCTGCCCCCCAAAAAGCTGCGCCGGCGGCCAACGCGGCCACCAGCGCGTCTGCGTCACTTGATTTGATCGCGGATTTCGGCCATCCGCTGCATCGAAAGATGCTCACGGTCAAAGTTCGGGCCGCTTCCGTCGGTCATACCCATCAGCAAGGTGCCGAACGGGCCGGACTTCGCGCGCAGGTCGTGGATTTTATCAAGCACGGTCTTCTTCGAACCCCAGATGATCGAAGAGCGCATGAACCGTTCCAGCGTCCAGTCTTCGTTGGAGATGGTCGGGTCAGGCTTGCCCACCGTGGTATAGTCGGCGGCCAGCAGCACCTTCCACATGTAGTCATAGTAGTAGCGGCTGGAGCCGTTGGGATCCATCATCCAGTCTTCGGCCTGTGCGTCGCTTTCCGCGATCAGGAAGTTGCGCGCAACGGTCCAGTCGTCGCCGGTCGGTGCACGGCCCACCGCCTCGCAACCCGCCACATACTGTTTCCAGTGACCATAGACGGTCTCATGCGGGGTGAAGTTCGCGGTGACCGGCACCCAGCCCTTGCGAGCGGCCAGGGCAACGGTCGGGCTGTCGGGCGACATCGTCGAGATATGGATCGGCGGATGCGGCAGCTGGAACGGCTTGCTCATCGAGCCGATGCCCAATTCCGGGTAGATCGAGTTCTTGATCGAGATGTTCCAATACTTGCCCTTGATGTCGTATGGCGGGTCCGACTTCCAGATATCCAGAACGATACGCAGGTGTTCGGCCAGCATCGCGTTGCGCTCGGCGTGGTCATTGTGTTCGAACACTTCCAGGTCAGAGGCCAGACCGCCCGGCCCGATCCCCCAGATGAAGCGACCGCCGGACATATGGTCCAGCTGCGCGACTTCGGCGGC
>JANLQT010000125.1:0-4317 GCA_031368035.1 Rhodobacterales bacterium
TTTCAGCACCACGCCCTGACGTTCGCGCAGGAAATGCCAGGGCACGATATTGGCGTGATGCTCCATCACCGACAGGATGATCTCGTCCCCCGCCGACAGACGCGGCGCGGCCCAAGCGTAGGACACCAGATTGATGCCCTCAGTCGTGCCGGTGGTGAAGACGATCTCGCTTTCCGAACGCGCATTCAGGAACTGGGCGAGTTTACCCCTGACGTGTTCGTAATTGTCGGTCGAAAGATTCGACAGAAAGTGCAAGCCCCTGTGAACATTGGAATATTCCTGTTCGTAAACCCGTGTCATCGTGTCGATGACCACCTGCGGTTTCTGCGCCGAGGCGCCGTTGTCCAGATAGACCAGCGGTTTGCCGTTCACGCGGCGCGACAGGATCGGAAAATTGCTGCGCAGCAATTCGACGTCATACATGGCCAGGCCCTTCCCGTTCGACCGTCACCAGCATGGACAGCCACATCCACAAAAACCCTGCGAGCGCCGCAAGACCCGTCACTGTCGCGGCAAAGCCGGGGCCTTGCAGACCGCGCGCCAGACCATAGATCAGCGCCAAGGGTGTCATCGCCAGCAGCGCCTGAAACAGCGCCATCCGCGCCGCATATCCGCTGCCCTTGCCGCCAAAGACCCCCGCCACCAACCGGCTGATCCAGGCGATGCCATAGAACACCAGCGGCATGACGAAGATCACCGCCATCAGCCCGCCGCCCATCCGCGCCTCGAACGGCACCGAGGGATCGGCAGCCGTGCTGCGCGCCATCGACGGCCATTCGGACACGAACAGCAAAAGGCAGGCGCCCATCAGCGTCGCCAAAGCCCGGTCTTCGCGCGGCAGCACGGTCTTGGCGCGGATCAGCCCTTTGGGGTCGATCCAGGTCTGCAGGATATCGGAAACCACACTCATCTAGTGACCGTGCAAGGTCATCCAGGCCTCCATCCGTTCCGCGACATCGCCGCGAACCGCTTCATCCTCGATCTCGTCCAGCGCCTGCTGCAGGAAGGCCAGCACCAGCAGCGCCTGCGCCTGCCGTTCCGGCACCCCGCGCGAGCGCAGGTAGAACAGCGCGTCCTCGTCCAGCGCGCCCGAGGTCGACCCATGCGAGCATTTCACGTCATCGGCGTAGATCTCAAGCTCGGGCTTGGCGAGGAACTGACTGTTTTCGTCCATCAGCAGCGACTGGGCGATCTGATAGCCATCGGTCTTCTGCGCGCTTTGCTTGACCAGGATCTTGCCCTGAAACACCCCGACAGCGCCGTTCATCAACACCTTCTTGAACACCTGACGGCTTTCACATTCACGGCCCTGATGGGTGATGAACACCGTGTCGTCGTGGTGGAAAGCGCCGTCGGCTACCGCAGCGCCGGCGACATGCGCCTTGCCGCCGGACCCCAGCAGTTCCAGCACCGCCTCGTTCCGGGTCAACTTGCCATTTGCGGTCAGGGTAAAGCTTTTGAACACCGATGCGTTGCCCAGCCGCCCGAAGATATGCGTCACCGCCCGGCGTTCAGGGTCGCGGCCCTGCACGCGGACATGGTGAAACCGCGCGCCATCGCCAACAAAGACTTCGGTGACCGCCGAAAACCGCGCCGCAGCCGGGCCGTTCTCCAGCAGCGTGAAATCCGCGCCGGGCTCCAGCAGGATCACATTGTGCAGCATCGCGTCCGAGTTCTGCGCGCGGGGCCGATAGATCAGCGAGACGGGCCTTGCGCCCTGCCCCGTGACGCGGATCAAGACGCCGTCGCGTGCAAAGGCGGTGTTCAGCGCCGCCAGAGGCCGCGCCACCGGGGTCTGGCCCGCGGTTTCCAGCGTGCCATACAGCCCCGCCGCCCAGTGGCCCGCACCAGCCTCGGCCAGCCGCGAAATCTGAACCCCCGCCAGATCCAGCGGGTCCGAGGCGGCGGGATCAAACACGCCATCGGTAAAGACCAGCTTCAGCCGGTCCAGCGACTGAAAGGCCAGCGTCTCGGCCCGGGTGTCAAACACCGGGGCCTGGGCGGGCCCGGGCGCGACAAGGCTCGCAGGATCGGTATAGCGCCAGTATTCATCGCGGCGGCTGGGCAGGCCCTGCGCTATCACCCGTGCCAGCGCCATCTCGCGCGCGGCAGGAAACGCGCCCGAAACCGCACCAAGATGCGCCAGACGCGCGTTCAGCGCATCCTGTCGGACTTGCGTCAGGCCCATCATTGCGCCTCCAGAATGTCGGCATAGCCGTTCTGCTCGACCTCCAAGGCCAACTCCGGCCCGCCGGACTTGATGATGCGGCCCGCCGCCATGATATGCACCACGTCCGGTTTGATATGGTCCAGCAGCCGCTGGTAATGGGTGATCACCAGGAACGACCTTTTGCCATCGCGCAGCGCGTTCACCCCGTCGGCCACCAGCTTCATCGCATCGACGTCAAGCCCCGAGTCGGTCTCGTCCAGGATGCACATCTTCGGCTCCAAGATCGCCATCTGCAGGATTTCGTTGCGCTTCTTCTCACCGCCCGAAAAGCCGACGTTGACCGGGCGCTTCAGCATTTCGGCGTCGATCTTCAGCGTCTTGGCCTTTTCCCGCACGAATTTCAGGAAATCCCCCGCCGACATTTCCGCCTCGCCGCGCGCCTTGCGCTGCGCATTCAACGCCGTGCGCAGGAAGGTCATGTTGCCGACGCCGGGAATTTCCACCGGATACTGGAACGCCAGAAACAGCCCTGCCGCCGCCCGCACTTCGGGCTCCATCGCCAACAGGTCGGCGCCGTCCAGCGTGGCAGTGCCGTCCGTCACCGCATAACCCGCGCGCCCCGCCAGCACATAGGACAGCGTCGATTTGCCCGACCCGTTCGGCCCCATGATCGCATGCACCTGACCGGCGCCAACAGTCAGGTCCACGCCTTTCAGGATTTCCTTGTTTTCGTCTTCCAGCTTGACCTGAAGGCCACGGATTTCCAGCATGTTGTCTCCTGTGCGTCCCGTCTCGGGATCAAGAATGGCAAACGAAGCCCGGGCCATCGGGCCGGGCTTGAAGGCGGTGAAGGGGGGAAGCCGCAGCGCGGCGGGTCAGAACACGAAGCTGATGCCGCGCCAGACCATCGAATGGGCGTGGGTGTGCTGGACCATATAGTTGACCCAGGACTTCGAGAACAGCACGTCGAACGCTTCCGGATACAGATGCACCAGGTTGTGGAAGAACAGCAGCCCCAGCGCCACGCCCAGCAACTTCAACGAGGTGAAGTTCTTGGTGCGCAGCCCCACGAAATGCCCCAGCACCATCGACAGCGCAAAGGCCATGGCCAGTTGCGCCCCCATCTCGATATCGGGATTGGCCTTGGGGTCGGGCAGACCCTGAATCTGATAGCGCATCATCAACACAAGACCATGCGCGACAACGCCCAAGCCCACCGCCGCCAGCACCGAGACCGGGTAGACCGCATTGGCGACCAGCGCCGCCAGCCCTCGCGGCGAGCGCTTTTTCGCCTTGGCCGGTATTTCGAAATATTCGTCCGTTCCGACCCACAGCACGTTGCGCGGGGCCTCGCCGTCGGTCAGCCGTTTCAATCGGCGCTGGAACAACTCCAGCGGCGATGCGTCGGCATTTGGGGCCTGACGCGGGAAATTCTTGAAATCCGGCACGCTCGCCATAGGAGGACTCGCAGACTGGTGACTGCGGCCGAAATGCCGGGCAAGCGTGGCGCAAATGGGGCTTCAATCGTTCCATTTCGCGATAAAATCAGCCGACCGAGCCTTCAAGCGAGATCGCGACAAGGTTTTGCGCCTCGATGGCGAACTCCATCGGCAGGGCTTGCAGCACTTCCTTGCAGAACCCGTTCACCACCAGCGCCACGGCCTCTTCCTCGTCCATCCCGCGCGAACGGCAATAGAACAGCTGATCGTCATCGACTTTGGAGGTCGTGGCTTCGTGTTCGACGCGACTGGTCGAGTTCCTGACCTCGATGTAAGGCACGGTATGCGCCCCGCATTTGTCGCCGATCAACAGACTGTCGCACTGGGTATAGTTGCGGCTGTCAGCGGCCTTGGGGTGCATCGACACCAGCCCGCGATAGGTGTTCTGCGCCCGCCCCGCGCTGATGCCCTTGGACACGATGCGCGACTTGGTGCGCTTGCCAAGGTGGATCATCTTGGTGCCGGTGTCGGCCTGCTGGGCGTTGTTGGCGATGGCGATGGAATAGAACTCGCCCTGACTGTCGTCGCCGCGCAAGATGCAGGATGGGTATTTCCACATAATCGCTGATCCGGTTTCCACCTGCGTCCACATCACTTTCGCGCGGTCGCCCCGACAATCGGCGCGCTTGGTCACGAAATTATAGATGC
>JANLQT010000114.1:0-4622 GCA_031368035.1 Rhodobacterales bacterium
GCAAGGCCGCCAGCGCCACCTCGAACCCTGCCGACTTCAAGGCCAGCGCGATGCCAAGGCCGATGCCTTGGCTTCCGCCAGTGACGAGTGCAACGCCGCTCATCTTGCACCCGTAGGATGGGGGATTCCCCCATCTTGCGCGGACAAATGCGCCCCAAGCCGCAGCGCCAGCGCCGCCACGGTCAGCGACGGGTTCACCGCCGCCGAGGTCGGCAGCACCGAGGCGTCGCAGATCCACAGATTGTCCAGCTCATGCGCCTTAAGGTTTGCATCCACCACGCTCGTTGCCGGATCGCTGCCCATCCGCGCCGTGCCGCATTGATGGCTGGGGGTCTTCTTGCCGAACGCCTTGGTCAAAACCACCGGCCAGCCCGCACGCCGCAGGGCCGCCTTCAGCTTGTCCGTCAGCGCCACATGCGCCTTCCAGTTGGTCCGCTGCCACTGCAGCACGATTCGCCCGTTCTTCAGTAGCACCCGGCTGTCGGGGCTTGGCAGGTCTTCGGACATGGTCATCAGATGCACCGAATGGTCGGCCACAAACGTTGCCAGCGCCTTCGGCATCCCCGATTCCGCCGCAAGAATGTTCCCCGTCACCCGCCCCAGCATCTGCACATTCCCCAGCGGTTCCCCATCCGGCCCGCCGGTCAGATACCAGTCGTTGAACTGGATGGTCTTTTCATAAACCGAGGTGTTCCGCCGGAATGGATTGAACGCCAAAACCGCCGAGATGTTGTGGTTCATGAAATTCCGCCCCACCTGATCCGAGCCATTGGCCAGCCCGTTCGGATGATCCTCATTGGCTGCCCCCAGCAGCAACGACGCCGTCACCACCGCGCCCGAGCACAGGCAAATCACCGGCGCCGAAACGCGTCCGGCCGTGCCCCCGCGCTCATACTCCACCGAGACCACCCGCCGCCCCTCGGCCACCAGCCGCGTGACCCGCGCCCCGGTCAACAGGGCCACGTTGGGATATTTCAGCGCCTCCGCCAGCCCGCAGCTTTCCGCATCGCTTTTGGCGCCGGTCGTGTCGGGAAAGGCGTCCCAGGTCGTGGGCGCACGTTCCAGCCACTTCTCAAGATCCACCCCCAAAGGCACCGGTCCCACCGCAAGCCCCTGAGCGCGCAAACGGTCGCGCAAATCGGCGATCGAGGGTTCATCGGGCACCGGTGGATAGGGATAGGGCTGCGAATGCACGGGCTCGGTCGCGTCATACCCCAACGCCCCCCGCACCCGGTACAAAACTTCCGCCTTGGAATACCACGGCTCCATCGCCGCATAGTCGATGGGCCAACCCGGCGTCACCCCTTCGATATGCCGAAGCGGCGCAAAGTCCTCGGCCCGATAGCGCAGCAGCACCGCGCCGTAGAATTTCGTATTGCCGCCCGGGTGATAGTAATTGCCGGGATTGAACTCGCGCCCTTCGGCATCCAGCCATGTCTCATCGGTGCGAAAAAAGCTGCGGCCGAAGATCGCCTCGTCATCCCGCGCCTCGGGGCAGTCCTTCAGGAACTCCCCCCGCTCCAGAATCAGGATGGTCTTGCCCGAGGGCGCCAGCGCCGCCGCCAGCGTCGCCCCGCCCATGCCCGATCCGATGATCACGATGTCAGGCTGCACCCTGAAGTCCTTTCACAGAAGCCAAAAATATCCGCAGGGGGCGGAGGGAGTCGGGGGGCGCGGGGCGGCAGCCACCCGGCTTTGTCATCCGCGCACCCAATTGGCCCGCGTGCGCCCCACCCGCATCACCAAAGACTTCACCTCCAGGAACTCGTCCAGCCCATAAGAGCCGATCTCGCGCCCGAGGCCCGACTGCTTCATGCCGCCGAAGGTGACTTCCGCGAACCCGTCCATCCAGGTGTTGGTCCAGATCGTCCCGGCCTGCACGCGGCGTGCAAACTCCAGACAGGTATGGACGTTCTCGCTCCACACTCCGGCGGAAAGGCCATAGGAGGCGTCATTGGCCAGCGCAATCGCCTCGTCCAGCGTGCGGAAGGGCAGCACCGACAGGACCGGGCCGAACACCTCTTCCCGGGCAATCGCCATGTCTGGGGTCACGCCGGTCACGACAGTCGGCGCATAGAAATCCCCCGCCATGCCGTCCACCTGCAGGGCCGCGCCGCCCAAAGCCACCTTCGCCCCAGCCGCCACAGCCGCCTTCACATAGGCGTCGATCTTGACATTGTGCTGCGGGGTCACGATGGCACCGACTTGCGTTGCGTCATTCAACGGATCGCCAAAGGCCACCTTGCGGCTGAGCGCCACGACCCTGGCGGCAAAAGCCTCGGCCACGTCCTCGTGCACGATGATCCGGCTGCCGGAATTGCAGCACTCGCCTGCGTTGAAATAGATGCCGAACACCACCGCATCCGCCGCGCTTTCAAGGTCCGCATCCGGAAGGATCACCTGTGGGTTCTTGCCGCCAAGCTCCAGCGCCACCTTCTTCAGACCCGCACCCGCCTCGGCCGCAATCGCCCGGCCCACGGCGGTCGATCCGGTGAAGGTCACCATATCCACCCCGGGATGGCTGACCATCCGCGCGCCCACCGGCTGGCCATAGCCGAGCACGATGTTCACCACCCCTGCGGGCAACCCGGCCTCAACCAGCAGTTCCCCCAGCATCACCGTGGTCGAGGGCGTCAATTCCGAAGGCTTCACCACGCAGGTGCAGCCCGCCGCCAGGGCAAACGGCAGCTTCTGGCTGAGAATCCAGATCGGGAAGTTCCAAGGGCAGATCACTGAAACCACCCCCCGCGCCTCTTTCAGCACGACCGCCAGCATGTCGGACCCCAGCCCGTTATGACTGTCGCCGTGCGATACCCGCCCCAGCGCCGCCGCATAGCGCCACAGGTCCGCCGCGCCCGAGACCTCGCCGCGCGACTGGCTGATCGGCTTGCCGGTCTCAAGCGTCTCCAGCACCGCCATCCGTTCGACATTGGCCTCGATCAGATCGGCGACCTTCAGCAGCACCGCGGCCCGCGCCTTGCCGGACAGCCGCGACCAGCCGTCAAACGCCGCCCGGGCTGCCGCGACCGCCGCATCCACTTCGGCCACGCCGCCCTTGGCCGCGCGGCTGACCACCACGCCATGCGCGGGAGACAGCCGTTCCGACACCGCCCCGTCCGCGCTGTCCCGCCAGGTGCCATCAATCAGATGGTGCGCATGAAATGGCTGGGCCGGCAAAGCGATCCCGCTGGCCGCAATCAAGGTCAGATCGTTCATCTCAGGCTCCCCCCGGATCATTCGCCGGTAAATTCTGGTTTGCGCTTTGCCTTGAAGGCAGCAACGCCCTCGGCCTTGTCGGCGCTGGACGCGACGAAGCCTGACCCCAGCGCCTCGATCATCGCGCTGCGATCTTCGCCCACGGCGGCATGGATCATGTATTTGGCAATCTCGGTCGCCCGGGGCGAGGTGCTCAGCATCCGCTCGGCAATCTCCATCGCCGCCGCACAGGCGTCCTCGGCCACCTCGGCCACGAAGCCCACCGCCAGCGCGCGTTCCGCCGAGAGCCTGCGCCCGAACAGCACCATCTCCTTCAGCACCGGTTCCGGCAGCAGCCGTGCGAGGCGCTGCGTGCCAGACCAGCCGGGCACCACGCCCACGCCGGTCTCGGGCATAGCGATCTGCGAGCGCGGCGACATCACGCGGATATCGCAAGCCGCCGCCAGTTCCAGCCCGCCGCCAAAGGCAAGCCCTTCCAGCACCGCGATCGTCGGCTTGGACAGCCGCGCCAGACGGTCGAAGATCCGGTGCCCCTCGCGCACCCAGACCCGGGCGAATTCCGCCGGGGAAAGGCCGCCCCAGGCGTTGATATCCGCCCCGGTGCAGAACGCCTTGTTGCCCGAGGCGGTCAGCAGCACGAACCGCACCCCAGCATCGCCATCCAGCACTGTCAGATGAGCGTCCAGCGCCTGCAGCATCGGCACGGTCAGGCTGTTCATCTTGGCCGGATTGTCGAGCCGAAGTTCGGCGATCTCGCCATGCCGCATCAACAGAACATCGCTCATGGCCGCCACCCCATCGGTCCTTGTTTCAACAAGTTCAGCGGCATGACCCTGGCGTCCGCCGCCACTTGCACCCGGCCCTGCGATGCCGCGACGATATCCCGCTCCGCCTCGATCCCAGGCATGATTTCCGTGGCCACCAGCCCCTCGGCGGTCAGCCGGATCACGCAGCGCTCGGTGACGTAGAGCACCTTTTGCCCCTGCGCCACGGCACGCTTGCCCGAGAAGGTGACATGTTCCACCTTGTCCACCATCTTGGTGAACTTGCCGGGCCGCACCACCCTGACGCCTTGATCGGACAGGGAAATCTCGGCCCCCGCCTCGAACCAGCCGGAGAAAACGATCTCTTTCGCATGGGCGGTGATATCGACGAACCCGCCGCAACCGGCGGTCAGATACGGCTTTTTGGCCAGTTTCGAGACATTGACGTTGCCCTCCACATCCACCTCCATGAAGGACAGGAAGGTCATGTCGAACCCGCCGCCTTGAAAGTAGGTGAACTGGTTGGGCGAGGGCATGAAGGCGTCGGCGTTGGAGGAGCAGCCGAAGGCGAAACCGGTCAGCGGCATGCCGCCCACCGCGCCTTGTTCGATGGCCCAGGTCACGGCTTGCGGCGCGCCTTCT
>JANLQT010000206.1:0-4015 GCA_031368035.1 Rhodobacterales bacterium
TCGGGATCGGCCCCCGCCGTGGCACTGGCCGGTCCACCCGCCGCGCCGACGCCCCCGGCGTCGCCCGGATTGGCCCCATCGGCCCCGTTCGCGCCGATCACGCCAACATCAGACGCCGACTCCGCATGGGCCAAGGTGACGTAACCGGGCAGTCCCATGACCAGCGGTAGCGCAGTCAAGCAGATTTGCGAGACTTTCCTCACAGGAAAATTCATCTTCACACCCCCAGGTAAAAAGGAAACTTAAATTCCGTTAGTGATGATCCCACTTCACGAACCGCATTTCAACAATCACAGCGACGTGTGTCGCGCACCCAAGCCGCTGACATAATGTGAAAAATATCTCTGGATTGCATTGTTTTGAATCCGGGAGCGGGGTCTTTCAGCAACAACTCACAGATTTGGACGGTTTTGCCTTGTGTTTGACGAAAGTGTTGATAGCCGATTCGCGGCTTTTGATTCTATCCCCAGGAAACATAAGTGCGGTCCGTGGCCTGTCCGATCGGCGGCCTCTTGCGCAGATTCGGGCAGGCAGCCATGATCGGGCGAGGGTTTTGGGGTGGCAGGACAAAGGGTGCGGCGCATGGACCGTTTGAAGGGCAAGGTGGCGATCGTTTCGGGCGGCGCGACCGGGATCGGCGCGGCCACGGTGCGGCTGTTCGCGGCAGAGGGCGCGGCGGTGGGGATCATCGACCGCAATGCCGAAGCCGGGCAGGGGCTGGCGTTCGATCTGGTGCAGGCGGGGCACCGGGTGGTGTTCGCGGCGGCGGATGTCTCGAAAGCGGCCGAGGTCGATCTGGCGGTCGCCAATGTGCGGCGCAGTCTTGGGCCGGTGAATGTTCTGTTCAACCACGCCGGCACCATCGTCATCAAACCCTTCCTTGAGACGACCGAGGCGGACTGGGACTTCCTGTTCGATGTGAATGTGAAGTCGATGTATCTGATGACCCGCGCCGTGCTGCCGATGATGCTTGCGGCGGGCCGCGGCGCCATTGTCTGCACCTCGTCGATTTCTGCGGTCTTTGCCACGCCCAACGAGGTGCTTTATGACGCGACCAAGGGCGCCTGCCACATGTTCGCGCGGGCCATCGCGGTGGAATACCGGGACCGCGGCATCCGCTGCAACGCGGTCTGCCCCGGCTTCATCCAGACCCCGCACGGGATGCGCGAGGTGCAGCAGTTAAGCGCTTTGGGGGTGGATGTGTCCGATGCGGCGATGGCGGCGGCGCAGGGGCGGATGGGTCTGCCCGAGGATATCGCGCGGGCGGCGCTTTATCTCGCCTCGGATGAGGCTGAGTTCGTGAATGGCACGCAACTGTTCGTTGATAACGGATTTTCGGCGGTCTAGGGCCGAAATTCGGCCCAGATTCGCGGGTATCCGCGAGGGATGCTCGCAAGTTTCTCCCTTCCGTACGCCTATCTGTTGCCCGTCCTGGGCTATCTGTTCCTCGCCAATGCGCTGGCGCTGGCCGTCTTTGGCTTGAACCGCGCCTCGTCCGGGGACGGGGACTGGGGCAGCGCCGAGATGCGGGTGCTGTTGCTGTCGATCCTGGGCGGCTGGATCGGGGCCAGGCTGGGGCGGATGATGTATCCCGCCGAGGACGAGCCGCGCCGGTTTGGGGCGCTGCTGAACCTGTCGGTTCTGGTGCTGCCCATCGTGCTGGCGACGCCTTACGTCCTGGCCCAGGCACCGGGCTGGATCAGCACCGGCTATGCCGCCTATACCGCGCAATATGCGGCGGATCAGGCGGCGGCGGATGAAGCAAAAGTCTCTCCGCTTGGCGCTGCGTATCAGACCAAGGACGTGGATGCGGCGCCCGATGCAACTGGCGTGGTCGCGGCCGCGGACGATTCTCCCGCAGCGGCCATTGCCGAAGCCGGTGGCAAGATCGGCGGAGCGGTGACGGCGGCCGCCCAGACCGACGCCGATGCCAAGGTCTTGCCCAGGCGCTTCGGTCCGGGCAGCGGCACCGGCAAGAAGGGCAAGAAGGGCGGGATCACGTTCCTGTCCGTCGGCGGCGGCTGAATACCCCTTTCGCTTTGCCCCCCCTTTCGCTTCCCCCGGCTTGTGCCTAGCCTGCGCCTTGACCCCTGAACCGTCGAGGCCGCGATGACCAATCCCCACTGGATCTATACCCAAACCGTCAAGACCTTCGCCGCCGGGGCCGAACCCGCGTTCGAGGACCCGGGCGAGTTGATCTCGACCTGGGGCGCGGTCTGGGGCGTGGACAATGACGTGGGCCGCATCCGGTCGATCCTGATGCACCGCCCGGGGACCGAGATGAGGATCGTCGACCCAGCCAAGCGCCTGGCCGAGATCGGCTCGTTCGGCGATCCGGCGGTGGGCTGGTATTTCCAGTCCGACACCCCGCCCGACGTGCCCCTGATGCAAAGCCAGCACGACGCCTATGTCGCGGCACTGCAGGCCGAAGGGGTCGAGGTGCATTTCATGGACGGCGAGGCGGGCATCCGGCTGAAGCAGATGTACACCCGCGATCCGCTGATCATGGTGAAGGGCGGGGCGATCATCTGCCGCATGGGCGCACGCATCCGGCGCGGCGAGGAATTGGCAGTGACGCGGACACTGGCGCGGCTGGGCATCCCGATCCTGCGGACCGTGTCGGGCGCTGGGGTGATGGAAGGTGGGTCTTTCGCCTGGCTGAACGAGACGACCTGCGCGATTGGCGTGGGCGTGCGGGTGAACCGCGACGGCGCCGAACAAGTGGGTGAGGTGCTGAGGCGGCAAGGGGTGGAGCTGCTGGTGGTCGAGCTGACCGGCTATGACATCCATCTCGACGTCAGTTTCCTGATGATCGACAAGGATCTGGCGATCCTGAACCCGATGGGCCTGCCGTTCAGCTTTCTGGAAGAACTCGGCCGCCGCGGCATCAAATATATCGAAACCGACCCCGGCGATGACCCCTGGATCGTCAATTCCATCGCCATCGCACCGGGCAAGGTGATGATGCCAGAGGGGGCGACGAACCGCACGCTGGACCGGCTGGCGGCGGCGGGGGTTTCGTGGATCACCGTGCCCTATGCGGCGAACCACAAGAACGGCGGCGGGCTGCATTGTTCGACCACGCCGCTGCGGCGGGACAGCCTGTAATCCGCAGGATGGGTGATTCACCCATCAATTCCCCACCACCGACATGATGGGTGAATCACCCATCCTACGGGTGAAACTCGAATACGGCCAATTCTGTGGCTCAATGGCGAGCCCATGTTTCACTGGGTTCATGCGGCAATATTCCATCGCGGCTTCCAATTCCCGCTCATCTCTGACTGCGTGTTCATAGAACCGCCGCTGCCATATGCCGCGTTCCTTTTTGTCCCGCTTGCCGGCGTTCGGCGCGAAATCCCCTTCGACCCCATGCGAGAACCGCGCCTTGATCCGTCGCCAGCGTTCAGAGAATTTCGGAACCCCCGGTTCCGTCCAGACCGCGTGCAGATGGTTCGGCAGAATGACCATCGCATGGCATTCCACCGGCATTTCTCGTGCGGTGAAGGCATAGGCGGCGCGGAGTTGGTCGATTTGATCGACCAACAAATGCGAGTCCCGGTCTTCAAGGCAAACCGGGAAGAAATAAGTGCCCTCCGGCAGAATCAGGCGGCGATAGGCTGTCATGCAAGCAGCCTCGGGCAAGATGGTTAAGGAAGTGTTTCGTAGGATGGGTGATTCACCCATCACGGGCCGGCCGCAGAAAAGATGGGTGAATCACCCATCCTGCGGGTTACTGCCCCGTCAACTCTCCCGAAATATTCACCGGCCCGGCCTCGCCCTTCAGTTTCGCGCGGTAGATCGTCACGCTTTCGGCCACGCGCATCACATAGGTCCGCGTCTCGGCGAAGGGGATCGTCTCGACCCAGTCCACCGCGGCTTCGGTTCCGGCGCGCGGATCGCCGAACGCCTTGATCCAGTCCGACGATCGCCGCGGCCCGGCGTTGTAGCCCACCGCGATCAGCGCGACCGAAGGGCCGAACGTGTCCACCAGCCCCTTCAGATATTCCGAGCC
>JANLQT010000281.1:0-1560 GCA_031368035.1 Rhodobacterales bacterium
CTGCAGCGTGCCGTCGCTGTTCCGCCGCAACCCGCATGACCGTTGACGCCGGATGTCGGGAAAAAGCATCCCCCTGTCAGGACCAATTTTGTCCTGCTGTTGGGAGAAAGTCCTTGCGGGCCGATCCCATCAGGTGACCTCCGTAGAATGCAAAATGAGTATAAAAGAGAAGGTCAGATTCAAGTATTGCAAGATTCCGGGCAGTCAACGTTGCTTTGATTTGATCAAGCCTTTGTTTGTATTGTATTTTGGCGAAACTGTTCGAAGTCATCCTTCGATCGCCACCTTGCTTTGTTGGTAGATTATCCCTTGCTTGACCCGTATTCTGCCTGTGATCAGCCCGATTGCTGCGTAGTCTGGCCGCGACCTTCTCGTCTGGGGTGGCAAAAGCCGGGGGCTGTGTGGAATCTCATCGTGCCGTCCTTTGTCTGTCAGCGGCAGCTTTCTTCCCCTTTTGCCCGTTGTTATTGCTCCTTTGGTTGAAAGGGAATTGCCCCTTTTCCCAAGCGTGCCGCCAAGGCTGCGTTGCCGAAGAGCCATCATCAGGGCGACCATGACCAGCGCAGCATGCCGGTCGACCTTGCCCCGCATGGCAGGCCGCGAAAGCGTGCCCTGCCCTGCCGCCACGACTTCACCGCCGCGACTTCACCTCTGGCCATAAACGGTCGTTTCTGACCCTCTGATTCCACCGACGGCAAATCAAACCCTTAGCCGGGACAAAAACCCATGCCAAAACCTTTGCGGTTTTGGGAGGTTTTTGGCTCTGCCCTGGCAGTTGAAATCAGAGTATGAATATTTCACACTACACCCCCCTGATGGCCGAGAAGGAGAATCCGATGTCCAGCGTCACGAAGCGCACCGTGAGCCTGCCGCAGGAGCACGCGGCCTATATTGACCGACTGGTGGCCTCGGGCTCGTTTGCCTCGGCCAGCGAGGTCGTGCGCGCGGGGCTTCGGGCCCTCCAGGAACGCGACCAGGCTGTCGAGCGATGGCTCCGCGAAGAGGTGGTGCCCGCCCATGACGCGATGACGGCGGACCTAGCGCGCGGACTGCCTGCCCAGGCGGTGTTCGATGACATCCGCGCCCACCATGCGGCGGCGATGAAGGTCCCCCTCGCAAATGCCCGGGAGGACCTGACCCCATGAACCTTGGCTATGCGCGCGTCTCGACCGATGACCAGACCCTGGACGGGCAGCTGGACGCCCTGACGGCTGTCGGGGCGGCGCGGGTCTTTGCCGACAAGATCAGCGGCAGCCAGCGCAGCCGCCCAGAGCTGGACCGGCTGCTGGATCAACTGCGCCCCGGAGATGTGGTGGTGGTGACGAAATACGACCGCCTCGCCCGGTCGTTGCCGGACCTGCTGGACATCGCCCAAACCATCGAGGCCAGTGGCGCCGGTTTCCGCTCGCTCGCCGAGGACATCGACACCACCACCCCGGCGGGGCGGCTGATCTTCCACGTCTTCGCCTCGATCGCGCAGTTCGAGCGCGAGCGTATCGCCGAGCGCACCCGCGAAGGTCTGGCCGCCGCCCGCGCCCGGGGCCGGGTGGGCGGCCGCCC
>JANLQT010000131.1:0-1717 GCA_031368035.1 Rhodobacterales bacterium
CATGAAGGGGTTGGTTCCGCGTGCAGGAAGAAGGGTCCGGCGGTTCTAAGCATATTCCGTCCAAGGAACATCGCTTCTGTCTCCTGCTCGCAGCGCCCCTTGGCGCGGCGCCTCCCGGTTGCTGCCTCGCCCACCCCGCGCGCAAATCGCCAACAAGCCGCCACAAAACCCCCGCATCTGTGAGGCAGGATCGCGGAGATCAGGAGCAGCCTCCCGGACCCTCGACAGGCCCGGGGGCTGCGCCTATCGTGGCCTTGTTTTCGGGAAAGCGCATTCAAATGAAATATTCCATGGCAACGGTGACCGTCGCGGGCACGCTGCGCGACAAGCTGGCGGCAATCTCGGCGGCCGGTTTCACGGCAGTCGAGATTTTCGAGCAGGATTTCGTCGCGTCCGACATGTCGGCCAAGGAAGTCGGCCAGATGATCCGCGACTTTGGCCTGAAATTGGACTGCCTGCAGCCCTTCCGCGATTTCGAATGCCTGCCCGAACCCCTGCGCGCCCGCGCCTTTGCCCGGGCCGAGCGCAAGTTCGACCTGATGGAAGAACTTGGCACCGACCTTCTGATGATCTGCTCTTCGGTGCATCCGGCCAGCCTTGGCGGCATCGACCGCGCGGCCGACGATCTTGCGGCCCTGGGCGAGATCGCGGCAAAGCGCGACTTGCGAATTTCGTTCGAAGGGCTGTCCTGGGGCCGACACGTCAACGACCACCGGGACGCCTGGGAAATCGTGCGCCGGGCGAACCATCCGAGCGTCGGCCTGACGCTGGACAGCTACCACACGCTGGTCCGCAAGATCTCGCCCGAAAGCATCCGTGCCATTCCGGGCAACAAGATCTTCTCGGTCCACCTTGCCGACGCCCCGGCCATCGACATGGATTACCTGTATCTGTCGCGTCACTTCCGCTGCATGCCGGGCGAAGGCGATCTGGACGTGACCGGTTTCATCCGGGCGGCGCTTGCGACCGGCTATGACGGCACCGTCAGCCTTGAGATTTTCAACGATTTCTTCCGCGCCGCGCCCTCGGCGCAGGTGGCACAGGACGGCCACCGCGCGCTGATCCAGTTGATGGATCAGGTGCGCCGCTGCGAGCCGGGGCTGGCCATCTCCCTGCCCGCGTTCCCGGCCCCGACCCCGGTCGAGGGCGTCGCTTCGGTCGAATTTGCCACCGGGCGGAACGAGGCCGCCGCGCTGGAAGGTTTCCTGACTTCGGCGGGATTTTCACGCACCTCCCGGCATGTGTCCAAGGCGGTTGATCTGTGGCAGCAGGGCGAAATCTGCCTGCTGGTCAATTCCGAATCCCGCGCGCTGTCGGCGGAGGCCTCGGCCCGGTTCGGCACCAAGGTTGCGGAAATCGGGCTGATGGTGCCCGACGCCAAAGCCGCCGCCGCCCGCGCCGCCGCATTGCGGGTCGGGGTGGAACAACCCGCCATTGGCCCGGGCGAGGCCGAGATCCCGGCGCTGCGAGGCATTGGCCGATCACTGATCCGGCTGCTGGACCGGGGCCCGGCGCTGTCGAACGTGTGGAAGCAGGATTTCGGCACCACCGGCCCGGCCCCCAAGGGCGTGGGCCTGACGCGGATCGACCATCTGGGTCAGACTTGCGCCTACGACGAGATGTCCAGTTGGGCGCTGTTCTACACTTCGGTGTTCGAGGGCACCAAATCCGCCGTGGTCGATGTCGCGGACCCCGACGGGCTGGTGCGCAGTCAGGC
>JANLQT010000316.1:0-3825 GCA_031368035.1 Rhodobacterales bacterium
CCCGCCAGCGCCCGTTCGAAGACCCCCGGCCGCCCTCAAACACCGTCCCCCCAACCCCGGCGAATCTTTGCGAAGTGCCATCGTCGTAAACCAGCACCACCCCCGCCAGCGCCTTGGAAATCCCCGCCCCGTCCAGCTTCACGGCCTCCCCCTCCGCCTCTGCCGGCCCCGCCAGCAGTGCCAGCATCACCGCAACATGCCTCAAGGCCATTTCGCATCCCCCACGATCTCACCCAGCCAGACCCGGTGCTCCGCGTCCTCGAACCGCACCCTCAGGCCATCCTCTCCCACCGAAACCGCCATGCAATGCCACGCGGCCTCCGGCGGCCAGTTGGAACAATACTGCCCCTCGCGCACCCGCCAATGCCCCTCGTTCGGCCAGCCGTGGCTGAACCGGGTAATCCCGCCCAGAAAGAACAACTGCTCGGCCCCGCTGTCGAACCGCACGTCCTTCTGCTCCAGCAGATCCTTCAGCGCCGGGCCGACCACCGGCTGCCAAGTCTCCGCGCAGACCGCAACGGGCCAGAGCAATGCCGCCATCAAGACCACCGCGCGCATGCCGCCCCGCTTGCATCCAGCCATACAGAAGACTAAGGCCAGCCCCAAAGCCCCCGCAAATGACAGGCCCGTGATGATCCCGCGCTATTCCCGCCCCGAGATGGTCGCCCTCTGGTCGCCCGAGACCCGCTTCAAGATCTGGTTCGAGATTGAAGCCCATGCCTGCGACGCCCAAGCCGCCCTCGGCGTGATCCCCAAAGCCAACGCCGAAGCCGTCTGGAAGGCGAAGGACGCCGAGTTCAACGTGGACCGCATCGACGAGATCGAATCCGTCACCAAGCACGACGTAATCGCCTTCCTGACCCATCTGGGCGAGATCATCGGCGCCGATGAAGCGCGTTTCGTGCATCAGGGCATGACTTCCTCCGATGTGCTGGACACCTGTTTCAACGTCCAGCTGACCCGCGCCTCGGACCTGTTGCTCGTAGCCCTCGACCGCGTCCTCGCCGCCCTGAAAACCCGCGCGTTCGAGCATAAGCACACCCCCCGCATCGGCCGCAGCCACGGAATCCACGCCGAACCCACCACCATGGGCCTGACCTTCGCGCGTTTTTACGCCGAGATGTCCCGGAACCGCGCCCGCCTGCTGAATGCCCGCGCCGAGATCGCCACCGGCGCCCTGTCCGGCGCGGTCGGCACCTTCGCCAACATCGACCCGTTCGTGGAAGCCCACGTCTGCCGCATGCTGGGCCTGACGCCGGAACCCATTTCCACGCAAGTCATCCCGCGCGACCGCCACGCGATGTTCTTTGCGACCCTTGGCGTGATCGCCTCCAGCATGGAAAACGTCGCCACCGAAATCCGCCACATGCAGCGCACCGAAGTTCTGGAAGCCGAGGAGTTTTTCTCTCCCGGCCAGAAGGGCAGCAGCGCCATGCCGCACAAGCGCAACCCGGTGCTGACCGAAAACCTGACCGGCCTCGCCCGCCTCGTCCGCTCCGCCGTGACGCCGGCGCTGGAAAACGTGACGCTCTGGCACGAACGCGACATCAGCCATTCCTCCGTCGAGCGCGCCATCGGCCCGGATACCACGATCACCCTCGATTTCGCCCTGCACCGGCTGGCCGGGGTCGTGGAAAAGCTGGTGATCTACCCCGAGACCATGCTGAAGAACCTGAACAAATTCGCCGGCCTGGTGATGAGCCAGCGCGTGCTTCTGGCCTTGACGCAAGCCGGGGTGTCCCGCGAGGACAGCTACCGCCTTGTCCAGCGCAACGCGATGAAGGTCTGGGAGCATGGCGCCGATTTCAAGACCGAGCTTCTGACCGACCCCGACGTCACCGCCGTGCTGACCCCCGCCGAGATCGAGGAAAAATTCGATCTCGGCTACCACACCAAACACGTCGATACGATCTTCGCCCGCGTCTTCGGCACCTGACCCAATCATCTTCCCCAAATATCAGGGCCGGGGGGGCTGGGGGGATGTCAAATCCCCCCAGTCTTCCTGTTCTCCTTAATCCCGCCTTTACCCTGACAAGCCATCCTGCCCTTCGCGACCTTCAGAATCGGAGGCAAGGTATGGCCACTCTTCCCGCAACCCTCGGCCGGATCACCCCGGCGGTCCGCGTCGTCCCCGCCGCACCGGTGCCCGCGCCCCCCGCGCGGCGCGTGCTGAACTCGCGCGAAAAGGCGGCGATCATTGTGCGTCTGATGCTGGCGCAGGGTCAGAAACTGCCGATCACCAACCTGCCGGAACACATGCAATCGGCCCTGGCCGAACAGATGGGCCACATGCGCCTGGTGGACCGCGGCACGCTTTCCGCAGTGGTGCTGGAATTTCTCGGCGCGCTGGAAGACGTCGGCCTGACCTTCCCCGGCGGCATCGAAGGCGCGCTGTCGCTGATGGACGGCCACATTTCCGGCACCGCCGCCAGCCGCTTGCGCCGCCTCGCCGGGGCCTCATCCAAGTCCGACCCCTGGGATCATCTCAGCGCGCTTGACAACGAACGCCTGCTGCCGGTGCTGGAAGAGGAAAGCATCGAGGTCGCCGCCGTGATGCTGTCCAAGCTGCCGGTGCCCAAGGCGGCAGAGCTTCTGGGCAAACTTCCGGGCGAGCGCGCGCGCCGCGTCGCCTATGCCGTCAGCCAGACCGCGCATGTGGACCCTGAAACCGTGCGGCGGATCGGCCTTGCCCTGTCCAGCCAGTTGGAAAGCCTGCCGGCCAAAGCGTTCGAAGCCGGGCCGGTGGAACGGGTCGGCGCCATCCTGAACATCTCGGGCCAACTGACCCGGGACGAGGTGCTCAAAGGGCTGGAAGAGGCCGACCGCGGCTTTGCGGACCTCGTGCGCAAGGCGATCTTCACCTTCGTGCACATCCCGCTGCGGCTCAGCGCCCGCGATGTGCCAAAGGTTGCGCGGGCGGTGGACCAGCCGGTGCTGGTAACCGCGCTTTGCGCCGCGATGGCCAACCCCGAAATGGCCCCCGCGGCCGAGCATATCCTGACCAACATGTCCCAGCGCCTGGCGCAGGCGCTGCGCGAGGAAGTGACCGCACGCGGCAAGGTGAAAGATCGCGAGGGGGAAGAGGCGATGAACGCGGTCATCCTGACGATCCGGCAACTGGAAGGCGCAGGCGAGCTGGCCCTGGTCCGCGACGAAGAGGCGTGACGGGCGCGCACCGCGCCTCCGCAACGACAATTCACGCCGGGCATCTGCATCGGCCCCAAGCCACGCCCCTTTGCGCCTCTCACCCGATCCTCCGATCCTCGCCTCCCACCCGCACCGACCACTCGCACCGACCACCCGCACCGGTCACCCGCAACGACTACCCGCGCCGACCATCCGCGCCGGCCCCAAGCCACGGTACCTTGCACCGGCCATCCGCACTGGCCATCCGCACCCGCCAGCCGCGCCGGGCACCCCGCACCCTGCCCGGCCCGTAGGATGGGCCTTCAGGCCCATCATCGTCACCGCTCCCTCGCCCTTGCCCCCACCTGGCCAAACCCCTAGCTTGCGCCTCGCCCCAGCCAAAGGTTCCGCGCCCCGTGTCCGATGCCGTCCTCTCGTCTGCCGGCAACCGGCGCGGCATCCTTTTTCTCGCCGCCGCGATCTTTGCCTTCACCGCGATGGATGCGCTGGCCAAGCACCTCGTCGGCATCTACCCCACCGCTCAGGTGGTCTGGGCCCGCAACGCCGGCCAGTTGATCTTCGTCGTGCTTTATCTGCGCAAACGCCTGGGCGAGGCGATCGTGACGCGGATGCCCGGCTGGCACCTCGCGCGGTCCATCAGCCAGCTTGGCGCCACCTCGCTGTTCTTTGTGTCGCTGA
>JANLQT010000340.1:0-2785 GCA_031368035.1 Rhodobacterales bacterium
GCCAGCCGCTGTGCCATCACGCCGATTGTCGAGGAGTTCAACGGCACCCGTGCCCGGATGGAAGCCGACGGTGCCAAGGTCGGGGAGGTCCGCGAGGCGCTGGAAGCCTTTTCGCTCGGACGCCTGCGCATGGCCACCAAGGGGCTGATGCGGGCGGGGCCGGACAAGGTGCTGACAAGCTTCGGCCCGGAGGAGCGTCAGGCGCGCGGCATGTACATGATCGGCCAGGTGGCCGCCCAACATGACCAGATCCGCACCATTGCGCAATTCCACGACGACGTTTCCGCAGGCTCTATTGCCCAACTGCGGGGCTTCGCGGCCGATCACCCAACGGCCGATGGGACCATGCCGCCGAAGCCTGCGGACATCGCCATCATCGGCATGGCGACGTTGCTGCCGGGCTCGGACACGCTGGAGCGGTATTGGCGGCGGATCGTCTCGGGCCAAAGCGCCATCCGCCAGGTGCCGGAGGACCGCTGGTCGGCGATGGGTTATTTTGCCGAGGACCGTCATCAGCGCGACAAGGTCTATTCGCAGCGCGGCGGATTCCTTGAGGACGTGGCCTTCAACCCGCTGGATTACGGCATTCCGCCGACGACGATGGACAGTGTCGACCCGATGCAGTTCCTCGCCCTGGAATTGGTGACGGACGCACTCAGGGACGCAGGAAACGGCATTGCCGAGCCGGTGGACCGGGCGCGCACCTCGGTGATCTTCGGCTTCTCCGGCGGGCTTGGCGAAAAGGGAGCGCAATATGTGGCGCGATCGGAACTGCCGCGCCTGATCGGCCAGGTGCCCGAAGCCGTGCTGAAAAAGCTGCCGGAATGGACTGAGGACAGCTTTGCCGGCATTCTGCCGAATGTGGCGGCCGGCCGCGTTGCCAACCGCTTCAACTTCGGCGGGTCGAACATGGTGGTGGATGCCGCCTGCGCCTCATCGCTGGCCGCGCTGTATTCTGCCGTGATGGAACTGGAGAGCGGGCGATCCGATACGGTGATCACCGGCGGGATCGACAGCCTGCAATCGCCGTTCGGCTATTTGTGCTTTTCAAAAACTCAGGCGCTTAGTCCAAGAGGCATCTGCAACACGTTCGACAAGAAGGCCGACGGGATCGTGATTTCCGAAGGACTTGCGGCGGTGGTGCTGAAGCGGCTTGCCGACGCAGAGCGGGACGGCGACCGGATTTACGCGGTGATCAAGGGCGTGGGCGCGTCGTCGGACGGCAAGGCGCGCGGTCTGACCGCGCCGCTGCCCGCCGGGCAGAAACGCGCATTGGTGCGGGCCTATGGTCAGGCGGGCTTTTCGCCCTCGACCGTCGACCTGTTTGAAGCGCATGGCACCGGGACGGTGGCGGGCGACAAGGCCGAGCTTGACACGGTCATTGGGGCGCTGCAGGCCGCCGGGGCGGTGCCGCAACAATCGGCCATCGGTTCGGTCAAGGCGCTGATCGGCCATACCAAGGCGGCGGCCGGGGTGTCGGGGCTGATCAAGGTGGCGCTTGGCCTGCACCGCAAGGTGCTGCCGCCCCATGCGCTGGTCGACGATCCCAATCCGGTGCTCGAGGACGACGCCTCTCCGGTCTATCTGTCGCAATCGGCCCGCCCCTGGGTCGCCGCGCCCGGCAAAAGGCGGCGGGCGGGGGTCAGCTCCTTCGGCTTTGGCGGAACGAATTTCCATGTGGCGCTGGAAGAATACGGCGAGGCCGATGACGCGGTTGCTGCCGATCCAGGCATGGACCTTTTCGCCTTCGTGCTGGCGGCGGACAGTCGGGCATTGCTGATCGAAAAGCTGGCCGGGCTGGACCTGGCGGGCGGCGATGCGGCGCTTCTGGGGCTGTCGCGGGCCATGGCGGGGGAGGTGTTGAAAGGCGGGTTCCGATTGGGGCTGTCTGCCACATCGGGGGATGAGGCGCGGAGAAAACTGGCCAAGGCACTGGATTTCCTGCGCTCGGGGGCGGCGAGCCCGGCCGAAGGTTTGCATTATTCCGAAGCGCCCCGGCTGCTGAACGGCGGGAAATTGGCCTATTTGTTCTCGGGCCAGGGGTCGCAATATCCCGGCATGTTGCGGCAAACCGCGATGCTGGACAGCGAGGCAATGACCGTGCTGGACCGCGCCGAGGGTGCGGCACAGAAGATGCCAACCTTTGCCAAGGGCCGGCGCGGGCTCGCAAGTTACATCTGGCCAAGCGACGCCTTCACCCCGCCCGGCAAGCAAGCGCAGATGGCGGCGCTGACCGCGACCGATGTCGCCCAACCGGCGCTGGGCGCGGTCGAGGCGGCGGCGCTGACGGTTCTGCGCCGACTGGGGGTGTCGCCGGCCATGGTCGCGGGCCACAGCTATGGCGAGTTCACCGCGCTTCATGCGGCGGGGGCCTTCAATGTCGAAACCCTGATCCGCCTGTCCGAGGCGCGGGGCCGCGCCATGGTCGACAACGGCGATCCGGCCCGTCCCGGCGGGATGGCCGCTGTCAGCGCCGATGCCGCGGTCACCGCAGCGGCGATTGCCGCGTTCGGGCAAGTGGTTGTGGCGAACCTCAACTCGCCGCGCCAGACGGTCATCGCGGGGCCGGCGGTGGAGGTCGCGGCAGCCTGTCAGGCGCTGGCCAAAGCCGGCTTGCAGGTTACACCGGTTCCGGTCAGCCAGGCGTTCCATTCGCCGCTTATGCAGGCCGCCCTCAACCACAACGACCACCCAAAAGACCAGGCGGACAGGGCCCCAACAGAGATCCCGCAGTATACCAATACCCAAGCCAAGACCCACAACCCCCACCCGGCCAGCCAGCGCG
>JANLQT010000347.1:0-3242 GCA_031368035.1 Rhodobacterales bacterium
CCGCTCATCAGTTCGGCATGGTGCATCATGCCGCCGCCGAAGATGCCGGAGGTGGCGAGGAACAGGATGATGATGGCCGAAAACGCGATGGCGGTGATGACAAGGTTGAAGGTCAGCGTGGCCAGCACGCCGCGATAGTTCAGCCAGGCGAGGAACAGGATCGACAGCACGATAAAGGGCCGTTGGTCCAGCGTTCCGGCATAGCCGGTCAGGCTGGCCACCTGGCCGATCAGGTAGCCGAGGGTGATGGCATTGGCGGCTTCCAGCATCGTATAGGCGAAGACCAGATACAGGCCGACGTTGAACGCCATCAGCGGCCCGATGATGTGCTTGGCTTGGGTATATTGGCCGCCCGCGGCAGCCACGGTCGAAGTGACCTCCGAGTCGATCATGGCGACACAGGTGTACAGGATGCCGGCGAACCAGCAGGCGATCAGCGCCGCATAGGCCCCGCCTTTGCCGACGGCAAAGTTCCAGCCCATGTATTCGCCGACCAGCACGATGCCGACGCCAAGCGCCCAGATATGGGCCGGTCCCAGCACGCGCAACAGGCCGACCTTGGTGCCATGTGGCCCCATGCCGTCGCGTTCCTTGGAGGTGATGTCGAAGTCGGTCATCGCGCTAACCCCTGTGCTGCTGTTCGGTCATCGCTTCCAATTCGCCTTCCCGGGACGAGGTCAGGACCTCTTCGGAATAGGCGGCGTCGGTGCGAAGCCAGTCGATGACGATGTAAAGCCCGAAGACCGCCGAAAGCGCCCAGGCCGCATATTCCGCATAGTTCCAGATGCTCATGGCGCCCTCACTTGCCAAACTTTTCCGCGATGACTTCGCGGTATTCGGTTTCGGAAAATCGCAGCATCAGCGCGTAATAGGCGACGATGATCACGACCATGACGATCAGTTCCAACGGCGAGAAGCTGTAGTCGTAGCGCGCGTTGACGATGTCGGAGATGGCGGCGGGGTCGGTGAAGCCGAGGGCGTTGTATTGCGCGATGGAGGTCGGGGTCTGGCCCATCGCCTCCCATGTGGTGCCGGCGCCTTCGGGCACGCTTTTGGAGCCGCCTGCGAGGCCCATGAACAACGGGATATAAAGCGCGCCGAAGGTCAGGGCCAGCAGCACGACCACGTCGATCAGCTGGCTGATCTTGCTTTGATGGGGGGGAACATAATTGGCCATTTTCATTTCCTCGCAGCGCGGGCGGCATCGAGGAACTTGATGTCCAGCCCGTACATGAAGTCGCGGTCTTCGCGGTAGTGGCGCAGCATCGCCATGATGGCGGCGGTGTTGAACACCAGGATGACCACGCCTGCGAACAGCAGCAGCAGCCGCGCGGAACTGTTGGGTGCAAGGTTCCACGTCGCGATGGCGACGAAGATGATCGCAAGCCACAGGCCCACCACAAAGGCCCAGGCAATGCGCGTGTCACGGCTGTGCATGGCCGCGATTCGTTGATCGAGATCCGACATTTTCCCTCTCTTTGGCCTTCTCGCCGAGCGGGCTGGCCAGTTTGCCCGTTATTCTTTTCGGCAAACTTCTTTTTCTGACAGGAAAGGGCCGCTCCGTCCTTATGTCAAGATTTCTGTGCAGGGAAATCGAAATTGACTTGGGAGCAAGCCTTGGATCTGCTTGCCTTGTGGTCAAAAAAGTTTCCTGACAGTTGAGCGTGGGATTTTTCGGTGCTAGCGTGATGGAAACCACAAGGAGACTCACCCATGTGCGGAATCGTTGGTCTATTCCTGAAGGACCCAAGTCTGGAGCCGCAACTGGGCGCCATGCTGACGGACATGCTGATCACCATGACCGACCGCGGGCCGGATTCGGCGGGGATCGCGATTTACTCGGGGGCTGGTGAGGGGCGGGCGAAGATCACGGTGCAGTCCGCGAACCCGGGGCGCGATTTTGCGGGACTGGATGCGGATTTGCACGCGGCCATCGGCCAGCCGGTGCTGCTGCTGATCAAGGACACCCATGCGGTGCTGGAAGTGCCCTTGGACCAGATGGAGGCGGCGCGCTCGGCGCTGGCGCATCTGCGACCGGCGGTGAAGGTGATGAGCGCGGGCGAAAGCATCGAGATCTTCAAGGAGGTCGGCCTGCCCAAGGACGTGGCTGCCCGCTTTGGTCTGCGCCAGATGCGCGGCACGCATGGCATCGGGCACACGCGGATGGCCACGGAATCGGCGGTGACGACGATGGGGGCGCATCCGTTCTCGACCGGGCCCGATCAGTGTCTGGTGCACAATGGCTCGCTTTCGAACCACAACGGCGTGCGGCGGGAGTTGCTTCGGGCTGGCATGACGTTCGAGACCGAGAACGACACGGAAGTTGGGGCGGCCTTCATCAGCCACAAGATCCAGACGGGCGACACGCTGGGCCATGCGCTGGAGGCGACGCTGACCGACCTTGACGGGTTCTTCACCTTTGTCGTCGGCACCCACAACGGCTTTGGCGTGGTGCGCGACCCGATCGCCTGCAAGCCTGCCGTCATGGCCGAAACCGATCAGTATGTGGCCTTTGGGTCGGAGTATCGCGCCTTGGTCAATCTGCCGGGCATCGAGAACGCCCGGGTCTGGGAGCCGGAACCGGCCACCGTCTATTTCTGGGAGCGTTGAATGCAGACCTTCGACTTGGGCCGCGACGGCCTTCGGGCGCTGAACTCTGCCCTGCATGGGCTGAAGGGCCAGACCAACATGACCGCCTGGGATGTGATCAATCCCAAGGGTGCCCATGCCATCGCCGCCGGGGTGGACGCGCCGGTGGAGATCAACGTGCATGGGTCCACGGGCTATTATTGCGCGGGGATGAACCAGCAGGCGACGATCCGCATCAAGGGCTCGGCCGGGCCGGGGGTCGCAGAGAACATGATGAGCGGGACCGTCATCATTGACGGCGATGCCAGCCAATATGCCGGGGCGACCGGGCGGGGCGGGCTGCTGGTGATCAAGGGCAATGCGTCGAGCCGCTGCGGGATTTCGATGAAGGGGATCGAGATTGTCGTGCATGGCTCCATCGGGCACATGTCGTGTTTCATGGCGCAGTCGGGGTCGATGGTGGTCTTGGGCGATGCCGGGGATGCGCTGGGGGATTCGCTGTATGAGGCGAAACTGTTCGTGCGCGGCACGGTGAAGTCGCTGGGCGCGGACTGTGTGGAAAAGGAAATGCGGCCTGAACATATCGCGCTGCTGGAGGATTTGTTGCGGCGCGGGGAGGCGGATCACAAGGCCAGGCCCGAGCAGTTCCGTCG
>JANLQT010000379.1:0-3526 GCA_031368035.1 Rhodobacterales bacterium
CAGGATCAGTTGCATCGCGAGATCCAGCTTGTTGCCGGGGATCACTATGGAATTGGCGCGGCTCATCCAGGACCCGTTGATCATCGAAATCAGGTAGGGATAGTCGATGCCGCGCGGGTTGCGAAACCTGATCACCACCAGGCTTTCATCCGCCGTCGGAATCGACCGCGCGATGAACGGGTTCGACGTGTCGACCACCGGCACCCGCTGAAAGTTGATGTCGGTGCGGGTGAATTGCGGCGTGATGCAATGCACATAGGCATGCATCCGGCGCAGGATCACATCGGTCACCGCCTCGGTCGAATAGCCGCGATGGTTCCGATCGCGGTGGATCTTCTGGATCCATTCCAGGTTGATGACCGGCACCACGCCGATCTTCAGGTCGGCCAGGTCTTCCAGATTGACCTCGGAATTGACCACCGCGCCGTGCAAACCCTCGTAGAACAGCAGGTCCGTGCCGTCTTCGAAGGCCGACCAGGCGGTGAACTCACCGGGCGGCACGCCGCAGCGTTCGGATTCCTCGGCGTCGTGAACATAGGTGCGCGAGCGTCCCTTGCCGGTATTGCCATAGTCCTGAAACACCCGCTGCAATTGGGTCAACTCATTGGCTTCATAGGAGAAGTGCGAGAAGGTCGGATCGCCGGCTGCAAGCCTCGTCGTCAGTTCCGACTTCATCTCGGCCCGGTTGTAGCGGTGGAACGCATCGCCCTCGATCGACACCGCCTTGATGCCCTCGCGCCGGAATATCTGGTCGAACGTGTACTTGACCGTCGACGTGCCCGCGCCAGAGGATCCGATGACCGAGATGATGGGATGCTTGATGCTCATGTCAGCTCCGGAACAGGCCGCGCTTGCCAAACAGCGCCGAGACTTCATGGTCAGGCAGGTCGTGATAGGCCGTCACCTGCGCCACCTTCTGGGCAGAGCCGAAGATGAAGGGCGTTCTTTCATGCAGGTGCTTGGGGACCGCTTTCAGGATCGGGTCCATCCCGTCCGTCGCCTGCCCGCCGCCTTGGGTGATCAAGAACGCCACCGGCGCGCATTCATAAACCAGCCGCAGCCGGCCGCGTTCATAGCCCTGCCGGTCATCACGCGGATACAGAAACACCCCGCCTCGCGTCAGGATGCGGTGGGTTTCCGCCACCAGCGAGGCGATCCAGCGCATGTTGAAATTCTTGCCCCGTGGCCCTTCGATCCCAGCCACGCAATCGTCCACAAAGGCGCGGATCGGCGCGGGCCAATGGCGGTAGTTGGAGGCGTTGATCGAAAACTCGTTGGATTCGCTCGGCACCTGAACCCGGGCGTTCACCAGCCGGAATTGTCCCACCGCTGGATCCAGGACGTATTTGCGCACCCCGTTGCCAAAGCTGACCACCAGGCAGCATTGCGGCCCGTAAATCGCATATCCTGCCGCGACCAACTCTCGCCCCGGCCGCAGAAAACTGGCCTCGCCGGTTTCCGCCGCCGGATAGATCCCAAAGATCGTCCCGATCGAGACGTTCACGTCGATGTTGGACGACCCATCCAGGGGATCAATCGCCAGAGCGAAAGCGCCGTCCTTGGCCATCTCGCACACTGTCTCTTGCTCTTCCGAGGCGTAAAAGCGCACCGCCGACCCGGTCAGTGCCGCAATGAAGGCCTCGTCGGCAATCAGGTCCAGCGCCCTCTGGGCATCACCGTCGGCGTTGGTGCCCCGGGCATGGCCCAGCTCTTCGTCAATCCCGCCCCGCGCAATACGCCGGGAAATCGCGACCATCACCCCCGCCATCCGCGCAACGATATCGCCCAGAACCGGCGGCATGTCCTTTTGGGATATGACTTCTGCTGCGACCTGCACGATGTCTCCTCCCATCCGCAAACCTTGCAGACAGGCTTGCGCACTGCGGTCTTAAATGAAATGTAATTGGATATAACCAATCTTCAGGAAAATTTAATGCTGCGCCTTGATGCTTTGACCCTGAAGCAACTAAGGGCCCTCGTGGCCGTCCAGAAGGCCGGCTCCCTGACCGCAGCGGCTGAAACGCTAAGCCTGACAACCCCTGCAATTCACAGTCAGATCAAGGGGCTGGAAAGCGCATTGGCCACGCCGATGCTGACCCGCAGCCCCAATCACGCGGGCCTGGTTCCCACCGCGCAAGGCAGGCTTGTCATCAGCGCGGCCGAACGCATCGACGCCATTATGTCGCAGATGGCCGCAGAGCTGGTGGCGCTTAGCCAGGGCAAGACCGGCCGCGTGACCCTTGGCGTCGTCTCGACCGCGAAATACTTCGCCCCCGGCCTGGTGCGGGTGCTGAACCAGCGCTGCCCCGACATCGACATCAGCCTCGTGGTCGGCAACCGCGCCACCATCATCGCCAGCCTGGAGCGCGGCGCGCTTGGTCTTGCCATCATGGGCCGCCCTCCAAGGCCGCCTGAAGTGGTGGCTGTGCCACTTGGTCCAAATCCGCATGGGATCGTCGTGCCCCCGGATCATCCGCTGGCCGGACATGCCGACATGGACCCGGACCTTCTGTTGCGCGAGACGTTCATTGCACGAGAGCCGGGTTCCGGCACCCGCATCCTGACGCAGCACTATCTTGACGGGATTTCTGATGGGCGGCAGATCAGGATGATCGAGATGGATTCAAACGAGACGATCAAGCAGGCGGTCATCGCTGGTCTGGGCATCGCCATGCTGTCGCTGCACACGGTGGACGAAGAGTTGCGCTCTGGCCGTCTGCGCCTTTTGCAAGGCAGGGGGCTGCCGATCATGCGTCACTGGTATCTGGTGCATCTGGCCTCCGCCCCGGTTGACGCCGCTGCCGCCGCCCTTGCCGAACAGATCGTGGCGCTGAACGGCACATTCCTTCCGCATTAGCCGGAAGACGCGACGCGCGCGCGTGGGGCTTGCGCCCATCCCGGACCGGTTCCGCCGCGTGTTGATGATGGGTCAAGCGGTGCGCGATTTTGCAAACGGGGCGCGCCGGACTGCGCAACTGCATCACAAGCTGCGGTCCCACCCCTCTCGCATCAGCTTGTAGGCCCCCTGGTAGACCGCTTCGGGGCTTTCGAACAACGGTCGCCAGATTTTGGTGGCGGCAGCGAGGTCCGGCAAAGCCGAGCCAAACGCCTCTACCGTCATCCAGCCATCATAGCCGACCTTGCGCAGCGCCCGGAACACCGCGTCAAAGTCGATATGCCCGGCCCCCGGCACACCGCGATTGTTTTCCGAGATATGCACGTGCTTGATGGCGTGGGCCGTCGGTTCAATGACGCCCGAAATCGAGTTCTCCTCGATGTTGAAGTGGAACGTGTCGTAAAGGTAGCCGTAATTCGGCTCTCCCACGCGGGCGGCCAGATCGGCGGCGGCGGCGGCAGTGTTCAGGAAATAGCACTCGAACCGGTTCAGCGGTTCAACCGCCATGTCGATGCCCGCCGAGGCGGCATAGCGCGCGGCGCGTTTGTGAACCTCGGCGACGCGCTGCTTTTCCGCCTCGGACGCGGGCAGGCCGGTGAATTCGCCCAAAGGCTGGTGATAGGGACCGGA
>JANLQT010000382.1:0-7198 GCA_031368035.1 Rhodobacterales bacterium
CGAAGCCGCCGTCGGTTTGCGCTGCCTGAACCAGTTCACCGGGTTCGGCATGCCCACCAGCATCAAGATCGCCTGAAATCCAGGGGGAAAGGGGCAGCCTCAACCAATCCGCTTCTATGCAACAACGCCGAGAGCAACTCCTAAGTCACTGAATAAATGAGGTTTCGGTCAGAATGGGAGTGCCTCGGCGAAGCTATGCAGCGCAGCGCAGCGTCTCCGAAGCGGCGCGGTGCAAAGCCATCGCCATCGGCCGGATCACAACGCTGCCGGATGGCATGATCGACCGGGACCGGTCAGATTCCGAATGGGGCGCCCAGACCGACCCAGCGAAACAGCACGGCCAACAAGCCCGCCTGATGGCATTTGAGCCGGTCGCAGGAACGACCAGGGCAGCGGTGGCCACCAAGCCTGTGCCGCGAGTGAGTTTCTCACCGGCGCCTGGATGGACAAGTCCATCGAGCGCACGATCAATGCGCGGGGCCGCGCCCGCCAGGCTCAGACTCAAGTTTTCGACGGAAGGCTCTATCGTCTTTGTTGGGCGTTCGGTGCAAGATGACCTGCGCAACCCGAACAGAACCGATGTCGCGGGGCACGGGGTCAGGTCTGACTTGTCACCAACGGGCGTCTGACGGTTCGATCATGATGGCGTCGTGCAGCAGCCGGGCCGCGCTCCGGACCCCTTCGCGCCGCGACATCAAATTATCCTCAGCTTCAATGCTGAGCGTGCCATCATAGCCCGCCTGCCGCAGCGCGCTGACCAAGGCTTTCCACCATTGCGCACCGTGGCCATAGCCCACGGTGCGGAACAGCCACGACCGGTCTGCGGCCCTTCCACCGGCGCCAAGATCAATCACGCCGTTAAGCCTTGTGTTGGCGCCATTGATGACGGTGTCCTTGGCGTGGACGTGGAAGATGGCGGGCCCAAGGGCGCGCACCACCTCCAGCGGGTCCATCTGCTGCCAGAACATGTGACTGGGGTCAAAGGCCGCGCCGATCACCGGGCCCACGGCATCTCGCAGACGTTGAAAGGTCGCGAGATTGTGGACGACGAACCCGGGGTGCAATTCAAGCGCAACCCTGACGCCATGCGCCTGACAGAATGTCACTTGCTCAGCCCAGTAGGGCAAAACCTTTTGGGTCCATTGCCAGTCCAGAAGCTCGGCGAATTCGGAGGGAAAGGTCGTCGTCACCCAGTTGGGATAGGTCGACCCATCCGGTGTGCCCGGACAGCCCGCAAAGGTCACCACCGTTGCCACGCCATGCTTTTCGGCCAAAAGAACCGAGTTGCGGAATTGCGTGTGATGCAGCGCCGCAATGCTAGGATCGGGATGCAGGGGGTTTCCCATACAGGAAAAAGCGCTGATGGTCACATCGCGTGCCGACAGGTCCTGCTGAAAGCGCTCGCGGTGACCCGCATCCTGCAACAGGTCTGCCGGTTTGGCATGCTCGTCGCCGGGATAGCCGCCGGTGCCGATTTCGACAGTCTTGATCCCGGTCGTGCCCAGAAAATCCAAAACCTGCCCCAGCGGACGCCCGCCAAGCCAGCAGGTGAAAGCACCAACATTCATTTCGCATCTCCCCGATCATGGCCCAGAAGAAATTCTGTCTGCTCTGCCGTCAGCCTCAGATCGGCGGCACCAAGCGAGTCGTGCAGCTGCGCCATGGACATCGGGCCAATCACCGGGATGCCTGCCACCGTCTGCGACGTCAGGTAGGCCAGCGTTATCGCGGAAACCGCCACGCCAAGGTCGAGGGCCAGCACCTTGGCCCTGTCCAGCCGCGCCACGTTTTCGGCATTCTCGAAGGCAGCGCGCAGGTCGGGCTTCAGCGCCTCCACGCCGCCCTGCGCGGCCTTGCTGAAGAACCCCCTCGCCTGCGAGGTATAGGCCACAACCGGCATGGCCTGGGCGGCATAAAACTGCAGCGCGGCGTCGTCGATCAAGGCGTGGTCGCTGGCGAAAGCACCGGGATTGGGTTTTGCAAGGCTCCAGAAAGCCTGGCTTGCCACGAACATGGGCAAGCCCGCAGCCCTTGCATAGGCCTGCGCCTCGGCAATCCGCGCCACTTGCCAGTTCGAACAGCCTATCGCCGCGATCTTGCCGAGTTGCACCTGATGGCCCAGCACTTGCATGATCTCAACCACCGGGCGGGCCGGATCGTCGCGGTGCATATAGTAAAGGTCGATCCGGTCAACCCCCAGACACTGCAGGCTTTCGTCCAGATCATGGACTATTTGCGACGGAGATAGGCGCGGGACCAACGGGCTGGCAAGATCGGGATGCGCGCCCTTTGTGGCGACCACCACATCATCCGACCTACCGCGCCGCTTGAGCCAGAGCCCGAGGGTTTTCTCGCTAAGATGCCGCTCGCCTCCCAGCCAGTCGGCATAGACATGGGCGGTGTCGATCAGCGTGCCGCCTGCATCGACAAAGGCGTCAAGCATGGCAAAGGACTGGTCTGGCGGGACCAGCGAGCCGAACGCCGCTGTCCCAAGTGCGATGGTGGACACCATGGTTGGCAATCCGGGCAAGACTAAGCTGCGCATTCGCGGTTCCTTTGGGTTGAAGATCTTTGGGCGCACCTTTGCACGGACCTGCCGATAAGGCGCAGTTGGAGGCGATCAGGGGGCATGGTTTTCATCATTCGATCTGCCTCATCTGAAGCGCTTTGCCGCATTTTGGGTGCGCCTGATTGCGGAAATTTCCCGCCAAAACCTCACGCACCGGCAAATACCAGTCCGTCGAAAAGCTTGCGCGCCGTGCGGATGGTGCCTGCCCCCATCACAGCCCCGTCCGGGCCGATGTCGAGGAAAACCTCTAGCGCGCCGGTGGGGTGCTCAACCCGGAAACGGCCGTCCGTGGGCAGTTGGGCCAGGCTCTGGGCCGGACCTTGCGGCAGCAGGCAGGCGGTGGCCACGCTGACGGCGGCAAAGACCCCGACCGAAGCGTGCACCCGGTGTGGAATGAAACTGCGGGTGTTGATGGCCCCGCCGTGTTGCGGACGCGAGACCAAAGTCATCTTGGGGACGGAGGCCGTGGCAACATCGCCAAGGCCCATCAAAAGCCCCGCCTGCAAGCGGATCACCTCGATCCGCGCTTTCAGGTCGGCCATCCCTTCCATCTCATCACGGGTTTCCTGCCCGGTCAGGCCAAGGTCTGAGGCTGCCATCACGACGATCGGCATGCCGTTGTCGATCATTGTGCAGTCGATGCCCTCGATACGGTCCAGCGCTTGGCCGGTGGGAAGCAGGCTGCCGCACATCGACCCCACGATACTGTCAAACATCAAACGCACCGGGGCGGATGTGCCGGGCACGCCGTCAATCGCCATGTCCCCGGCGTAGCGCACGCGCGCGCCGGGGGTTTGCACCTCGGCCCGGGCGACCTCACCGGTGTTAACCATGTGGATGCGGACGGATGTGATGCCATCCTGCGCCGCCACAAGCCCGCGTTCGATGGCGGCGGGGCCTACGGCGGCAAGGATGTTGCCGCAGCCTTGGGCGGCGCTGACCAAGGGCTGACCCACAAAGACCTGCAAAAACAGGTAATCAACACCCGCGTCGGGCCTGCTGGACCGCGACAGGATCGCCACCTTTGACGTCAAGGGGTCGGCCCCGCCGATCCCGTCGATCTGGCGCGGATCAGGGCTGCCCATGATCCGCAACAGCAGCGCATCGCGCGCGGCCGGATCAGCAGGCAGGTCACGGGCCAGAAAGTAGGCCCCTTTCGAAGTGCCGCCTCGCATCCACAGGCAAGGAATTCCGTCAACCGGCATGGTCAGTTTTCCGACATGTAGGGGGTAAAGAAATCGGCCCCGGCCCAATCGCGCAAGGCCACGATTTCGGCATCGGGGCCTTGTGTCCATGAGGCCGCAACATTCGGATCACCGCTGCCGATATAGCGCGCCGTTGCGGGCAACGGCCAGACCGGGCGCGTCATGTCGGGCAAGGGGGCCACACCAAGGGCTGCGGGTGGCGGCATGCCACCGTGGCCGCCATCGCCACCGTCTGGCTGGCCAAAGGTGGACACCTGGGCCGTGGTCGAGGTCAGAATGGCACCCGGGGCCGTGCCTGTTTCAACCCAGGCCAGCATCCGCGTCAGCAGGTCAAACTCGGTCGGCCCACGACCGCCGCCACAAATTCCCGTGCTGGGGATCAGATACAGCCGGTTGGACCCCACGACCGTGTCATCTCTGATCGTAGCGATCATCGCACGGTGCAACGCCACAGTGTTGGCGGGGGCTATATGCGGGTCAGCCAGCCCGTGCCACAGGATCAGCTTGCCGCCGGCGGCCTGGAACGCCCGCAGGTCGGGGTTTGTCGCGTCGATCTGGGGATGGCGGGTTCGCAGCGCCTCTGGCGTGGACATTGAAAACTCCAGATCTGCCAGCGTCATCTTCGGGCGTGGGGGATCGAAGGCCAGGTTCTTCAGCACCGGCTCAGCTATGATCTTGCTGAACGGCGGCATCCCCGCGTCATCGGGCACAAAGACGCCCTGCCAGTTCAGTTCCGACCCCGCCAGCGGTTGGCCGGGCGTCAGCGCTGCGCCGGATGGGTCACGCGGGCCGTCATAGACAGCGCGGGCAATGGCCACTTCCGGCGCGGTCAGGCAGGTGGCATCATCCACCCCAGCGGCGCACTGGATCGTTGCAGGGTCAAAGGCACAAAGGGCGGGTTGCGAGATCAGGCCATCGGCCAGCCCGTCGTGCACGTCACAGGCCGCCATCACGCCAGCATGCAGCGCAGGTAGTTTGCCCGACAGAAGGATCGCCTTCCCGTCCGCACTGGTGTTTGCCCGCGCCAGCCAGCCGTGGTGCAGGGTGTTTTGCACCTGAAAGAGCATGGCAAGCGCCCCTGCGATGATGCCATCAAAGTCGTCCGGATAGCGCATCGTCTCCATCAGCGCCTCGCGGCCGCCATCCGAACAGCCGTTGAAATAGCTGTAGGCAGCGGCTTGGCCGTAAAAGGCCTGGGTCAGCGCCTTTGCGGCGAGCGCGGTGATGTGCTGGGCGCGGTGGGCAAAATCGGCGCGCATGGCGTCATCAAGGCCCCGCTTCGCCCCCATGCCCGAATGGCCCATGTCGGTGGAAGCCATGACAAACCCGCCGTCGTTCAGCACCTGACAGCCCGCCGACGCCCCAGAACGCAGCGAGATGTTGCCGCACGGCCCGCCACAGCCCAGTTGCAGATAGCGCTGGGTCCAACCCACCATCGGCAACAGAACCTGAAAGTTTACCTCTGGGGCCAGCGTGCCCGTGACCGAACACACGGCGATGCCGCCACTGGTCGTCTCTTGTGCGGCTGAAACTACGCTGCCAGCGCCGCCAATGCCAGTCAGATCAAGCGCGATCAGGTCAGAACATGCCATCACCGGGACAACGGATTTCAGATCAGACTGCGCCAAGGCGGGCACAGCCAGCAGCAGCGCGAACAGCATCAAGACAAAACGCATGTTGAACCTTTCAAAGGTATTTCAGCCCCTTGGCCGCAAGGACCGGGCGCAGGTTGTAAAGGTCCAGACCCAGAACCCCGGCAGCCAGCTTGGCGCGCTTGGCCTCTTCGGCGGCCAGACGGTCCGTCGCCGCAGCCAGCACAGCCTCGGCCTCGTGGCGTTTGACAACGACCACGCCGTCATCATCGGCCACCACCACATCACCCGCTTCGATCAGTTGACCGGCGCAGACGATGGGGATGTTGACTGAGCCGAGGGTTTCCTTAACCGTGCCTTGGGCCGAGATCGCCTTGCTCCACACCGGAAAGCCCATCGCCGTCAGGTCGCGCACGTCGCGCACACCGGCGTCGATGATCAGGCCGCGACAGCCGCGCGCCATGGCACTGGTGGCCAGAAGGTCACCGAAATAGCCGTTGTCGCAAGGGCTGGTGGCGGCCAGCACCAACACATCGCCGGGGGCAAGCTGTTCGATGGCGACATGCAGCATCCAGTTGTCACCGGGCGGGGCGCTTATCGTTACCGCGCTTCCGGCGATCTGCGCGCCGGCATAGATCGGGCGCAGGTGGCTGGCCAGACAACCGCGCCGCCCCTGTGCCTCGTGCACTGTCGCCACGCCAGCGCGGGCCAGACCGTCAATCACCGAAGCTTCGGCGCGCTGGATGTTTTGCACGACAACGGCCATGTCAGTGATCCTTCTTCACGGGCGGCGTGCCGTGGGTGTGAAAGCTTTCGATGGTTTTCAGGCCCCAGGCCTGGCCTTTCATCCGGTCGGTCTGAGGCCAGACGACAGGCACCCAATCAGGGGCAAGGATGAGGCGGGCGCCGGAATTGGCCAGCTCCACCCGGTTGCCCGCAGGTTCCCAGACATAGAGAAAGAAGGTGCCCTGCACGGCGTGCTTGTGCGGACCTGTTTCGATGTGGACACCGTTTTGCAGAAAGATATCGGCCGCGCGCAGAATGTCTTCGCGGCTGTCGGTGGCATAGGTAACATGGTGCAGGCGCCCCACCCCGCCGCCATGTTCCTCAGTGCAGGCGAGGTCATAGGTCTTGTTGTTGACGGTGAACCAGCAGCCGCCCAGACGGCCATTGTCCAACTGGATCAGTTCGGTGACCCTTGCCCCCAGACAGGTTTCCATGAACCGCCGAAATTCCGATACATCCGAGGCGAGCAGGTTCAAATGGTCGATGCGGCGCGGGGCAGCACCCGTAAAGGCGCTGGCGGTGTTCTTCAGCGCGGGCACTTGCGCACCCTTGGGCACGAACCCGACCGTGTCGTAGTAGATTTCAAAGATATGTCCGAAAGGGTCCTCGAACCGAAAAGCATGTCCATGGCTTTGATCGCCCGCGTGCCAGCCATGCAGCTTGTAGCCCGACGCCTCGATCACCGCGACGCGGGCCGCCAGCGCCTCGGGGCTGGTTGCGCGATAGGCGATGTGGCCGACACCGGTGGTGTGGTGGCGCGTCAGTTTGAGCGAGGCATGTTCATAATCATCCCACGCCCGCAGATACGCGCTGGTTTCGTCCTGCCCCGATACCGTCAGACCGTAGACGCGGGTAAAGAAATCAAGGCTTTCATCAAACTTGTCGGTGAACATTTCGACATGGGCCAGATGGGCGATGTCAAAGCTGGGGTTGGTGGGTGCGGACATGGGGCATCTTTCGCAAGGGGTTTGCAGGATCACAAAACATCCACGGTGCGTGGAAACACCGATTGGAACCCTTCGGCATAAAGGCTCGCCCGCCCACCC
>JANLQT010000398.1:0-5370 GCA_031368035.1 Rhodobacterales bacterium
GCCAATTATCAGCCGGTCTATCTGATCGACCAGATGATCGCGATCTGCGAGTTCGAGAATATCCCCAACCAGATGACCCCCGCATTGATCGACCACGCCTGGAGCAACATGTTCGTGCGCGAGGAAACCATCGCCCGCTAGGCACCAGCGAACGCAACGATTTTCCTTCGAAAAATCAGCCTTGGCGCCCCGGCGCGGCGCCTGCTCCGGCCGGAATTTTCGTAGAAAATTCGTAGGCCGCAATGCCACGCCCCGCCCCTTGCCCTGCGCGTCCCACCGCGCCACCATGGCGACGGAGGCGCTTCATGCACATAGACCTCAATTCCGATCTGGGCGAAGCCTATGGCCCCTGGGCCATGGGCGATGATGCTGCGATGCTGGGCATCGTCACCTCGGCCAACATCGCCTGCGGTGGCCATGCCGGCGATCCCGAGACCATGTTCCAGACCCTGCGCCTCGCCGCGGCGCGCGGTGTCACCATCGGCGCGCATCCCGGCTACATTGACCGGATCGGCTTCGGCCGCCGCCTGATCCCGATGTCTCCGGACGAGATCGCCCGCATGGTCCTCGCGCAGGTCGGTGCGCTGCAAGCCTTGGCCCGGCTGGCGGGCACCCGCGTGGCTTTCATCAAACCCCACGGCGCATTGGCCAACCACCTCGCGGCGGACGGCGGCGCGTCGGGCACACTCGTCGCTGCCATCGCGCACGCGACCCCCGACCTCGCCCTCCTCGCCATTTCCGGCACCGCGCTGGAGCAATCCGCCCGCGCCGCTGGCCATCCGGTGTTTAGCGAGATTTTCGCCGACCGCGGCTACCAGCCCAATGGCCAGCTTGTCCCCCGAGGCCAGCCCGGCGCGATGATCCATGACCCCCAATCCGCCGCCGACCGGCTGGTCACCTTCCTGCGCACCGGCCTGATGCCCGTCACCTCCGGCCCGCCGATCCCCCTGCAGGCCCAGTCGATCTGCGTCCACGGCGACAGCCCCGGCGCGGTGGCCATGGCCGCCCATATCCGCGCGCGACTGACCGCCGAAGGCATAACCCTCTCCGCATTCCTGTCGTGACCCCGCATTTCCGCCCCGTCGCCGACCGATGCGTGCTGGTAGAGTTTGCCTCCACCCCCTCGCCAGGCGTCGAAGCCGCCGTCCAGTCCCTGGACCGCGCCCTCGCGGCCAACCCATTCCCCGGCTTTGCCGAGGCGATCCCCGCCATCGTCAACCTCGCCGTTATCTTCGACCCTCTGCTGACCACCCATGCCGTTGTCGCCCGCCACCTGCAAATTCTGCTGACCCATCCACCCGCCGACCGGATCCCACCCCGCCACCACCGCGCCGAGATCAGCTACGCCCACGCCCCCGACCTGCCCGAGGTTGCGGCCCAGACCGGCCTCACCGAGGCGCAGGTCATCGCAGCCCACCTTGCCGCCGATTTCCACGTCGTCATGTATGGCTTTGCTCCCGGCTATGCCTATCTCGGCGGCCTGCCCAAGGCGCTGCACCTGCCCCGCAAGCCCGCCCCGGTCCGCGATGTTCCCACTGGCAGCGTCCTCATCGCGGGCGGCCAGTGCCTGATCACCACGCTGACAATGCCGACCGGCTGGTGGGTCATCGGCCGATCGCCCACGAAGGTCCTGACCGGCGATCCCGCCCGGCCCTTCCTGTTCGACGTCGGCGATCACGTCCGGTTCCACCGCCATGACTGAGGCCATCTTCCACATCCGCCGCGCCGGCCCGCTTTGCTCCATTCAGGACGGCGGTCGGCCCGGCTTCGCGCGCTTTGGCGTGCCAGCGTCCGGCGCGATGGACCGGCCTGCGCTGGCGCTGGCCAATGCCGCGCTTGGCAACCTTGCCCACGCCGCCGCCATCGAGGTGTCCATCGGCGGCCTGCAAATGGACCTCGTGCAGGGCAGCCTCACTGTCGCCATCGCAGGCGGCGGGTTCATCGTCGAAACCGGCGGCCAGAAGCACGGAAGCTGGACCGTCCTGACCCTGCACGCGGGCCAAAGTCTGACGATCCGCCCCGGCCCCTGGGGCAGTTGGACCTATCTGGCCTTCGCCGGAACGCTTCTCGCGCCGGACTGGCTTGGCGCCAAGGCGACCCACGCCGCCTCTGGCCTCGGCGGCGGCATTCTGGCCACCGGCGGCACCCTGACCGTCACCGAGGCCGAAACGCGGCCCCTGTGCGAAGGCCCGATCCCCTGCCCCATATGGGCCCGCCCCCCCGCCGAACTGCTATTCGTCCTCGGCCCGCAAGACCGCTTCTTTGCCCCTGAAACCCTTGACCTTTTCCTGACCCAACCCTTCCGCATGACCCAAAGCTACGACCGTATGGGCATACGCCTCGCTGGCCCCAACCTCCCCCCAAAAGACGCGCTCGCCATCCCCTCTGAACCGCTCCTGCGCGGCGCCGTGCAAGTCTCCGGCGACGGCGTGGCCACGATCCTGATGGCCGACCACCAGACCACCGGCGGTTATCCGAAAATCGCCACCCTGCCCGGCCCCGAAACCGACCGCCTCGCGCAAGCCCGCCCCGGAACCGCCTTCCGTTTCCGCGCCGTCACGCCCGAGGCCGCCCTGCACCTGACCCGCCAGCGCGCTGCCGCGCTGGACGCCTGCCTCACCCGTTAACCAAAGGACCACGCCATGCCCGCCACGCAATCCGCTGTCATCACCGGCGCCGCCTCAGGCATCGGCCGCGCCGCCGCCCGCGCCATGGCCGCCAAAGGCCTGGCCGTGGCCCTTCTGGACCTTCCCGGCCCCGCGCTCGATGCCGCCACCGCCGAGATCACCGCCCTGGGCGTGCCCGCTCTCGCCCTGCCCTGCGATGTCTCGGATGCCGCCCAAATGACCGCCGCCGCCGCAAAGGTTGCCACCGCCCTGCCCCCCGTCACCTTTCTGATGAACAACGCCGGCATGGGCCTGCCGTCCTCCACCCTCGGCAACCCCGAGGCGTGGGCGCGCACCCTTGGCGTCAACCTCTGGGGCGTGATCCACGGCACCCAGGCCTTCGCCCCCGCCATGCTGGCGCACGGCCAGCCGGGCAAGATCGTCAACACCGGATCGAAACAGGGCATTACCACCCCGCCCGGCAATCCCGCCTACAATGTCTCCAAAGCCGGGGTGAAGGCGTTTTCCGAGGCGCTGGCGCATGAGCTGCGCAGCCTCCCCGGCGCGCAGATCACCGCGCATCTGATGATCCCCGGCTGGGTCCACACCGGCCTGACCGCCGCCTCGGGCGCGCCCAAACCCGCCGGCGCCTGGACGCCGGATCAGGCCGTCGCCTTCATGCTTTCCGCGCTGGACAAAGGCGATTTCTACATCCTGTGCCCCGACAACGAGACCCCGCGCAGCCTTGATGTCCAGCGCATCGCCTGGGCGGCGGGGGACATCACCGAAAACCGTCCCGCCTTGTCGCGTTGGCACCCCGACTGGGCCGAGGTATTCAAGAAGAGCCTGTAGGATGGGTGATTCTCCCATCCCGGCAACCGTCACGCAAGGATGGGCGCAACACCCATCCTACCGGACAAGCCCCGCGCCGTTGAAATGGCGCGGAAAAAACGCTGCCGCACAGGTGAAAACCGTGCCCTGCCCCTCGTCCCGGTCATAGGGGGCGTTCATCGTCATCAGGTCCAGCCAGACCCCCTCGATCGTCACCCGCAGCACCCGCGCCACGCGGCGGGCGTCCAGCGCGCTGCCGTTCGCAGTGATCAGCCGCGCGCAAATGCCCTCAAGCACTTCGATATAGCGGTCGTCGTTCGACCCGCATTCTTCCTGATAGATCGGCCGCGCCTGCGCCTCGCCCCAGAAACTGCACCAGGCCGCCAGACGCGGCGGCGTGCAGATCGCGGGGTTGAAATCGGCGCGCAGCAGCGCGTCCAACTGGCGTGCCGGGTCCGGGGCCGCCGCCTCCAGCGCCTCGGTCCAGTTCAAGCGGTATTCCTCGGCCAGAAACAGCAGCGTCTCGGACAGCAGTTTTTCCTTGGTCGAGAAATGGAAATTCACCAACCCGTGACTCAAGCCGGCCGCCCGCGCCACTTCGCCAAGCGTCATGCGGGCATAGCCTTTCTGCGCCAGCACCTCGATCGTCGCTTCGATCAACTGCCCCCGCCTGGCCGCGCGCGACAACTTCCGCGGCGGCTTTGCTGCGGCGGTCTGGGGAAACGTGTCGGGATCGGGGTCGAACATGGCACCTCTTTGCCGCAACTCTAGGCGATCCGCGGCCCTGCGCAAGCCGGGCCGATCCAGCGTTTGCGATCCGCCGCCCCGCCGTGCTATCGCGGACGCAGCATGTTTGGGAAAGAAGCGGCATGAACGCGGCACGACGCATCCTGTTCTACAACTGGGTCGCCTTCGACGACGACGAAAAGCGCGGCGGCGGCGTGTCGATCTATCAGCGCAACCTGACCGAGGCTTTGGTCCAGGCCGGCTGGCAGGTGGATTTCCTTTCGGCCGGCCTCGCCTTCGATATGGAAAGCGATGCGCCCCGGTTCGAACGCACCGACAACGTCTTTGACCCCGCCTGTCGCAGCTTCCAGTTGGTGAACTCGCCCCTGCTGTCGCCCGGCCATTCCGCCTTTGGCCAGAACGACCGCCTGTTTGAAACCAGCCCCGCCTTTGACGCGTTCCTGGCCTTCCTGCGCGAAAACGGCCCCTATGACATCGTGCATTTCAACAACATCGAAGGCGTGCCCTTCAGCTTCCTCGATCTGAAAGCGCAGTTTCCGGGCATGCTGGTGGTTCTGGCACATCACAACTACTTCGCCGTCTGCCCGCAGGTGAACCTTTGGCAGCACGAGGAACACCTGTGCACCGATTTCAACCGCGGCAAATCCTGTACCGATTGCCTGATCCACCGCCCGCCCCGCGCCGAAATCCTCGCCGCGCAGCAACTGTCCACCCTGATCAAGCGCGCCGGGCTGACCGCGAAATCGACGGTGTTCATCGAAACCCTCGCCGAGCCCGCCTTTGTCGATCTGTTCCAGAACCTCGCCCGCCGCACCCGCACCGAATTCCTGCAGGAAGACGATCTGCCCCTGGACGAGGCCGCCGAGAACGGCTTTGCCCGCCGCCGCCGCCTGTCTGTCGCGCTGCTGAACCGCTGCGTCGATCTGCATCTGGCGGTGTCCCAGCGCGTGGCGCGGGTCATCGAAAGCTATGGCGTGGACGCGGCCCGCACCAAAGTGTCCTACATCGGCACCAAACATGGCGAGGTGCTGAACACCGCGAAAAAACGCACGGCGACCGCCAAATCGGGCAGCCGGTCGATGGTGTTCATGGGCTATATGCGCGCCGACAAAGGCTTCCTGTTCCTGCTGGACGCGCTGGAAGCCTTGCCCCCCGCCATCGCCCGCAACCTGCGCGTCAAGCTGGC
>JANLQT010000418.1:0-5350 GCA_031368035.1 Rhodobacterales bacterium
CGGTGCCGGTTGCACAGGTGACCGCGCAAATCACCGTCATCTTTCCATTCGGCGGCATCTTCGCCCTTGTGGGCGGCAGCCAGCCAACCCTGACCACCACGGTCACCGATCAGGCGAGGATTTACGGATCATGAGACGCCAGCTGTCCGCAATCGCTGCCAAGGCCCGCGCCCTTCACGGCGACAGCCAAGGAACGACAATCGTCGAATTCGCCCTGGTGCTGCCGGTGTTTCTGCTGCTGCTGTTCGCGCTGATCGATTTTGGCCGCCTGGGCTTTGAATATGTGATGGCGGACAAGGCGATGCAGCTTGCCGCGCGGTTTGCGGTGGCCCGCCCCCCCGCCTGCCCCGGCGTGCCACTGATCAATCTGCGCGGCGCCGTCGCGCAAGGCGCCGTGCCGCCCTATTACGGCACGAATTGCCGCAGCGGCGCGACCGTCTGCGTCAATCCGGGCACGATCACCTGTGTTGGCGCCACCAGCAACACCACCGTGGCCGAGATCTGGACCGCGATCTCTCCCTTGATGCCCAACAATGCCACGGCGGCGAACCTAAGCTTCACCTATGCGTTCGACGCCAATCTTGGATTTCTCGGCGGCCCCTACACGCCGATGGTGACCGTCAAGACCACGGGCCTCAGCTTTCAGTTTGCAACGCCCCTCAGCGCGCTCGCCGCCCTGGCAACGGGTCAAAGCAACGACCTGCCAGGCAGCCTGCCGTTTCCGGCAATGACGGTATCGCTGCCCGCAGAAGACCTTGCGCTGGGAGAGGCCGGATGACGCCGCGCCCCTGCACCAGACCTGCCTGCCCGACGACCTGCCCAATTTGGAAAGACCTGCCATGACCACCAAACCCCGATCCATCCTGCTGCTGACCCCGGACGCCGAGATGACAAGCGCGATCGGTGGCGCCTTGGCCGGACTAGAGGGCATGAAACTGCGATCCGAGCCTGCCCAACTGACCGCGATGAACGGCAAGGCCGTGTCGATGGCCGCGGGCAAGGACGTGGTGATCTTTGAGATCTCTGACAACGAAGGCGCCGATATCGCGGCGATCAAGGCCCTGAAAACCGCGCAGGCGGCCGGCAGCATGCTTCTGGCGTTGGCCGACAGCGGCATCACCCTGTCGCGGCTGCGCGCCCTTGCCCAGGCCGGCGTTGACGAGGTCATCCCCAAGCATGACGCCGGATCGGAAGTCGGGCCACGCATCCTCAATCACTACCGCAGCCTTGATCTGGCGTCCCTGACCGGCGTGACCGCGCGGCGGGGCCGCATCATTGCCGTGGCCAAGGCGCGCGGCGGTGTCGGCGCGACCACGGTTGCGGCGAATCTGGCCAATGGCCTCGTGGGGAAGGACGGGCTGTTCCACCGTGCGCGCAAGAAAGCGGTGGCGCTGGTCGATCTGGACCTGCAGTTCGGCTCGATCGGAACGCTGTTCGATCTTGAAGAAAGCGATGCCCTGATGGACCTGGCGCTGCACGGGGCGGTGCCGGACACAGAATTTCTTGCCCGCGCGCTGGTCAAGCTTCCCAACGGGCTGTCCGTCTTGCCGGCGCCTGCGAAATTCATGCCGCTGGATTCGCTGCAAGCGCCGCAAATCGGCGGGTTGCTGGACCTGATGCGACGCAGCCAGGATTTCATCGTCGTCGATCTGCCCCATGCGCTGGGGTCCTGGCTTGAACCCGTCATGCGCCGCGCGGACGAGTTGATCATCGTCAGTGACACCGCTGTGCCCTCGGTCCGGCACTGCCGCCGGCTCATCGAATTCTTCACCGCCGACAATCCGAACCTGCCGGTCCGCGTGGTGATCAACCATGAAAAGCGATCGTTTTTTTCGTCGGGTGTGCAGAAAGAGGTGCAGAAGGCGCTGAACCGGAAGCTGGACACCTGGCTGCCGCACGATCCCCAGGCCGCCCGCGCCAGCACGGACCGGGGCAAGCCGCTTGCCAGTGTCGCACCCCGCTCGCAACTCGGCAAAGCCATCGCCCGGCTGGCCCGCCAGACCATTGCCGACCACGTGGCCGATGCGCCCGCGGCCACCCGCGGAAAGTAGGAGACCCCCGATGTTTGGACAATTCACGCGGCTTGGCAGAAACCCCGACAGCAATGTGATCGAGTTGGGAATGCCGTCCACCGAGCCAGTCGTAGTCTCTCGGGCTGAAGCGGTCGCCGATGCCGAACTGATCGCACGCCTGGATTTGAAAAGCCGCCTGCATGACGCTTTGCTGGACCGGCTGAACCTGTCGGCCATCGACAAGGTCAACCGCGAGGATCTGTGGCGCGAAGTGGCCGGACTGGTCACTCAGCTTCTGGCCGACGAAGGCACGATCATGCGCCCGGACGAATTCAAGCGCCTGGTCGATGAGCTTCTGGACGAGGTGCTGGGACTTGGCCCACTGGAGCCGCTGCTGGCCGATCCGACGATCAACGACATTCTGGTTAACTCGCACACCTCGGTCTATGTCGAGCGGTATGGTGTGCTTGAAAAAAGCCGCGTCCGCTTCCGCGATGAACGTCACCTTCTGCGCATCATCGACAAGATGGTCTCGCGGATGGGCCGCCGGGTCGATGAAAGCCAACCTTGGGTCGATGCGCGGCTGGAGGATGGCAGCCGGGTCTACGCGATCATCCGGCCCTGCGCCATCGACGGCCCCTCGTTGTCGATCCGCAAGTTCTCGGCCAAGCCGCTCACCATGGCGCGCCTGGTCGAGATCGGTACGCTGAACGCCGCCGCCGCCGCCCTTCTGAAAGGTCTGGTCGAGGCTCGGCTGAACGTCCTGATCTCGGGCGGCACCGGCTCGGGCAAGACCACGATGCTGAACGCGCTGTCCTCCTATGTCGGCAGCCGCGAACGGATCGTGACGATCGAGGACGCGGCAGAACTGCAACTGCAACAGGACCATGTCGTCCGTCTGGAAACCCGCCCGCCCTCGCCCAGCGGCACTGGCGCCGTCAGTCAGCGCGATCTGATGCGCAACGCACTGCGGATGCGGCCCGACCGGATCATCATCGGCGAAGTGCGCGGGGCCGAGGCTTTTGACATGCTGCAGGCGATGAACACCGGTCACGACGGCTCGATGACCACGATCCACGCCAACACCGCCCGCGACGCGCTTAGTCGGATCGAGCAGATGGTGACGATGATCGGGATGGACTTCCCGATTTCGGCGATCCGCTCGCAGATCGCCTCGGGTATCCATGTGGTGATCCAGATGAACCGCCATAGCGACGGCAGCCGCCGGGTCACCAGCGTCTCCGAACTCGTCGGGATGGAGGGGAACACGGTCATGATGCAGGACCTGTTCGTGTACCGCAAAACCGGGCGCTCGCCCACCGGCGAGGTTCTGGGCGAATTTGTCGCCACCGGCATCCGCCCGCGCTGCGCCGAGGCGTTGGCACAGGCCGGCGTCGATCTGAATGACGCGCTCTTTCTGCGCGATGGGGGCAAATGATGCTGCCGTTCGGAACCTCTCTGACCGCCATCTTTATGTATCTTGGCATCTTCGTCGGTGTCTTGATGGCCTTCGAAGGCGTGGTGCAGGCGACATCGCGCGGCGGGCCCGCAGAAGACGCCCGCAACCGCCGCCTGCGCCTGATCGCCAAAGGCGCCACCACCGAAGAGGTGCTCAGCATCCTCAAGCCCCAGCGGGCGGAATGGCGCCTGCGCGCGCTGCCACTGATCGGGTCCCTGCCGCATGACCTGACCCGTGCCGGGCTGACCATCGGCCCGGGCCGATTCCTGGCGATCAGCCTGGCAGCCTCGGCGGTGGCGGGCCTGCTGCTGGCAAGCCGCTTGCCTTTGGCCGCGGCGTCAGCGCTCGGTCTGTGTCTGGGCCTGGTGTTTCCGGTCATGCTGGTGCGACATCGCCGGGCGCAGCGGCAAAAGCTGTTGATCAGCCAGTTGCCGGACGCGCTTGATCTGATGTCACGGGGGTTGAAAGTGGGTCACCCGCTGAATGCCACCATCGCGTCCGTGGCCAAGGACATGGTCGATCCGATCGCCACCGAGTTCGGCATCATCCTGGACCAGATCAGCTTTGGCGACGACCTGGTCAGCGCGTTCCGCGATTTCGCCGAACGGGTGGATGTCGAGGATGCGCATTATCTTGCAACCTCGGTTGCGATCCAGAACGGCACCGGCGGCGATCTGGCCCGCATCCTGGCGACGCTTGGACGCGTCATTCGCGGCCGGATCACCATGCGCAAGAAGATTCACGCCATCTCCTCCGAAGGACGGCTGACCGCGATCTTCATGTCGCTGCTACCATTGTTCATCTTCGGCATGACCTCGATCACCTCGCCGACCTATTACTGGGGCGTGTCGGACGACCCGCTGTTTCGCCCGGTGGCCAGCATCGTCGTCGGGCTGATCGTGGCCAACTTCCTTGCCATGCGCCGCCTGGTCAATTTCAGGATCTGAAAGGAAACCCCATGTTTGCGCCGCTGCTAGCCGCACTGACCCAGTTGGGCATCACGGTCCCGACGCTTATCCTCCTGGGCGTGGGGCTTGGCACGATGCTGGCCATGGCCGGGCTCTACTCGGCGCTTTTTACGCGCAACCCAGTGCTGACGCGCATCGCCAAACAAGCGGTTCGGCCGACAAACTCCAGCTTCGAGGCCGGACTGCTGCGCCCCGCCGATGCCGATCCGACCGGCATCATGCGCACCCTGATCCCGGGAGACCGCAAGGAACGCACCCAGGTGCAGCGCCAACTGTCCGAGGCAGGGTTGACCGGGCCGCACGCCCTGCGCAACTATTATCTGACCCGCATGCTGATCGGCCTGGTGCTGCCCGGCGCGTTGATCGGCCTGATGGCGGCGTCAAAGACAAGCCTTGTGACCCTGCCCGCTGGCCTGGCCCAGTGGATGGGCGGGTTTAGCCCGTTTCAGATGATGCAGATCGGCGGCATCCTGGTCGCGGTGGGGTTCTTCGGTCCGGTCTGGTGGCTGCGCGGACGCGTCGCCGAACGACGCCGGCAGATCGAGGAAAGCTTTCCGAATGTGCTGGACCTGATGCAGGTTTCCGTGGAATCCGGACTTGGCCTTGATGCCGCGATGATCCGGGTGGCCAATGAATCGCTCGGCACCGCGCCGGGTTTGGCCGAGGAATTCCTGATCGCACAGCGCGAGATTCAGGCCGGGCGCAGCCGCGACAAGGCGCTGATGGACATGGCCGCCCGCACCGGCGTGCCGCAGGTGAATTCCTTCGCAAATGTGGTGCTGCAATCGCTGCACTATGGCAGCTCGATCACCGAAGCACTGACGGTCTATTCCGAGGAAATGCGCCAATGGCGAGAGCTGAAAGCCCAGGAAATGGCCAACAAGCTTCCGGTCAAGATGTCGGCGATCATG
>JANLQT010000451.1:0-2432 GCA_031368035.1 Rhodobacterales bacterium
GCGCCTCTCCGCGCAGGACTACACCACCGCCCTGTCCGGCGCGCGCGACTTTCTGGGCGCAGTCTGGGGACAGGTGCCGCAAATCGGCTTCACGCAAGCCCTGCTGGTCAGCGAAACCGCCGCCGGATACGGCGTCTACAACCCACGGCCCACCAACCTTTACAAGAAGGGTGAGCCGATCATCATCTATGCCGAACCCTTTGGCTTTTCCTACGGTGCGCCGGGCGAGGGACTGCATTCCATCGGTTTTGCCGTGGATCTTCAAGTGCTTGATGCCAGCGCTGGCGAGCTTGCCTCGGTGCCCAATGTCACCCAGCTTGACCTGAACTCGCGCTACGAAAACCGCGAGTTTCAGGCCAATATCACCTACAACCTCGATGGCATCGCTCCGGGCAAATACACGCTGGTGACAACGCTTCGGGATAAGAATTCGGACAAGTCCGGCTCGTTCCGCAGCGACATCGAAATCACGGAATAATACGGCATGACGTCACACGCGCATCAGACCCCGGTGGTCACCCTGACGCTGAACCCGGCTCTGGACATGTCCACCGATGTGGGCAGCCTGATCCCGGATGTGAAGCTGCGCTGCTCGGAGCCGATGCTGGACCCCGGCGGCGGCGGGCTGAACGTCAGCCGCGCGATCCTGGCTTTGGCGGGGGAAAGCCTGGCGCTGGTGGCGCTCGGCGGGTTGACCGGCGACCGTCTGGCCGGGCTGATCCGGGCCGAAGGCGTGCCCTTCCTGGGCCTGACCGCCCCGGGCGAGACGCGCACCAGCCTGACCGTCACCGCCCGCGACACCGGCCACCAGTTCCGCTTCATGCTGCCTGGCCCGATCTGGGCCGAGGCCGATCAGGAACGCGTCTTCACCCTGCTGCGCGCCTCGGCCCGGCCAGGGGCGTTCGGCGTGATCTCGGGCAGCCAGCCGCCGGGCGTGCCGATGGACTTTCCCGCACGTCTGGCCCGGTCCATGCCGGGGCTGAACGTGGTGATCGACACCTCGGGCCCCGCGCTGGTCGAGGCGGTGGCGCATCCGATCCCCGATCTGGAAGTGCTGCGAATGGACGGTGACGAAGCCGAACACCTCGCCGGCCGCACGCTGGACACCCGCAAGGACACCGCCGATTTCGCGCAAAGTCTGCTGGAGCGCGGGGTGGCCAAAACCGTGATCATCGCCCGGGGCGCGGACGGCTCGGTGCTGGTCGATGGCAGCCAACGCCTGTTCGCCAAAGCTGCCAAGGTCACGGTGAAAAGCACGGTCGGCGCGGGCGACAGTTTCGTCGGCGGCTATGTGCTGTCCCGCGCCCGAAACCGCGGCCCGGCCGAGGCGCTGGCGCTGGCCACCGCCGCCGCCTGCGCCGCGGTGATGACCGATGCCACCCAGCTTTGCCATCTGGAAGATGTCGAACGCCTTCTGCCGGAGTGCCCGGTCAGCGCGGTTTGAGGGTGGGCGGACGATGGGTGAATCACCCATCCTGCGCGGCATCGTCACACCCGTAGGATGGGTGATTAACCCCTCACACTCTCACCCCGTCCGGCCGCGCGCCTTCCACCCCCCACATCCAGACCAGCGAAGCCGTGATATGGACCCCGCCATAGGCCGCAAAGCTGCGCCCGGCATGGGCGGGCGGGGTCAGCGCTTGCGGCAAGGACATAAAGCGCGAGACTCATGTCGGATCGCGCCAGCGTTGGGCGATCGGATAGCGCCGGTCCAGCCAGAAGGCGCGCTTGGTCAGCCTTGTGCCCGGCGCGGACTGGAAACGCTTGTATTCGCTGATGTACAAAAGGTGCTCGACCCGCTTCACCACTGCCCTGTCATATCCCTGCGCGACAAGGTCGGCCACCGACAGATCGCGCTCGACCAGCCCTTCCAGAATGGCATCCAGCACCGCATAGGGCGGCAGGCTGTCCTCGTCCTTCTGGTTCTCGCGCAGCTCGGCACTCGGCGGCTTGTCGATGACGCGCGGCGGGATCACCGCGCCTTCGGGCCCTTTCATCCAGGGGCGGTGGTTTTCGTTGCGCCAGTGGCAGGTGGCGAAAACGCGAGTCTTGTACAGGTCTTTCAGCGGGTTATAGCCGCCGTTCATGTCGCCATAGATCGTGCAATACCCGACCGCCATTTCCGACTTGTTGCCGGTGGTCAGCACCATCTCGCCAAACTTGTTTGACAAGGCCATCAGCAGCACACCCCGCAGGCGGCTCTGGATATTCTCCTCGGTGATCCCCGGCGCCGTACCTTCAAACAGCGGCGCCAAAGCCTCGCCCACCGCGCCTTGCGGCCCCGAGATCGGCACCGTGTCCAGCCGCGTGCCAAGGGCGCGCGCGACCGCCTCCGCGTCCTCCAGCGAATGCGCTGAGGTGAAGCGCGAGGGCAGCATCACGCAGCGCACATTCTGGGCGCCGATCGCGTCCACCGCAATCGCCGCCACCAG
>JANLQT010000498.1:0-2141 GCA_031368035.1 Rhodobacterales bacterium
GGCAAACAGGGTTCTTTTCATGTGGGTATCCTCTCGGTTGGTTGGATGAAGCCCTTGGTCTGGGATCCGCCGGGCTGGGCCTGCCCGGCGGCTATTTCGGTTCAGGACGCGGCGTTGAGGTTGTATTTGATGATGCTGCCATGGCGCCCGCTGCGGTCGCGTTCCAACGTATAGGTATCGCCTTCGGGGATATGGCCCTGAGCCTGAATGGCGGCAATTTCAGCGAAGTCCTGATCCGTCAGGCGCAATTCCGACACCGCGACGTTGCGCGCCAGATGGCTGCGGTTTCGCGCGCCGACGATGACGGCAGCCACGGCGGGACGGTCCAGCATGGCGGCACTGGCGACGGTGGCAATGTCCGTGTGGTGGCGGTCAGCGATGCGGCGCAGGGTTTGCAGCAGGGCCTGAAACAGATCCCAGCCGCCGAAATCGTCGATGATCAGCTTGTATTTCGTCAGCGACCGGTTTTCCAGCGGATGCTGCGGCTCGCGCGCGCCCAGCCAGCCATCGCCCAGAAATCCCCCCGCAACCGTGCCATAGCACAGGATCCACATGCCGTTGTCTTGCGCGGCCTTGGCCAGAAGCCGCTGTGGCCGGGCGTCAATCAGGCTGTATTGCACCTGCATCGACAAAAGCGGCACGCCGGAGCGGAGAATTTCCAGCGTGCGGGCGGTGTCAAAATTGGTGCCGCCGACATGGGCGACCTTGCCCTCGGCGCGCATCTCGTTCAGCCAGCCGATGGCGTCCAGATAGCGGGGCACGTCGTAATCCCACCAGTGAAACTGCACGAGGTCCAGCCGGTCCATCCGCAGCCGCTGCATCGAGGTTTCAACGATGCCGCGCACATAGGCGCGGTCCACTGTCGCCAGACGCGACAAGTCGGGCACCAGTTTGGTGTGGACCTTGATGCGGGCCAAAGCCTCGGCCCCGCGCTGGTTGGCGTATTCACTGCGAAACGCGCCGATCAGCTCTTCGACGCCGGTGTAGATATCGGCGCAGTCAAAGGTGGTGATCCCGGCATCGGCAAAGGCGATCATGTCGTCCAGTGTTTGCGCCTTGTCCACCGGGCCGTGGCCGCCCGCCAGTTGCCAGCCGCCCCGGATCACCCGGGAAATGCTGTAGTCGGGGCGAAGGTCGATGCGTAGGGCGCTCATGGTGCCTCCGGCAGCGGGACGGCGGTGGTTTCGGCATGCGAAAGCACCCGCATGCCGATGCGGGTGATGCGCAGGCGGGACGGGCAGTTGGGGTCGGGGCAGGCAATCTCGGCGTCCGAGGTCATCCAGTCATGCGGATGGGTCGGGCGCTGCTTGGCGGCGAGCAGGGGCAGGACCGAGGACAGCGAGTAGATCGAGAAGCTTTGCCCCGGGGGCAGGTGCAACTGCTCTCCCCGCAGTTCGAACCAGTCGCCCGCCTTGCCGCAATAAATCTTGGCGCCCTCGGGGGCGATGATTTCGACGCGCAGGTCGTAAAGTTCAAAACTGTCGTCCATCATGCCTCCAGACTGAAGGTGATGTCGCAGGCCCCGGCACGGCGGATGCGTGCGCAAGCCTCGGCCAGTGCGGCGCGATCTTCGGGGCGGACCTGAGCCACAACCGATCCCGCCAGCCAGCCGATGGGGAAGAACATGCGCGCGCCGGGGCCGTAGAACAGGCCGATGTCAAAGATCGGGTCCGGGTTGCCGCCCCAGACAAACGCCGGAACATAGGCCAGCACCACATCGCCGGGCTGCGGGTGCAACGTGGCGTTTTCGGGCGGCAACGCATTGGCATAGGGGGCGCCCAACAAATGTTTGGCCGGGATCGGGCAGGAAATCTCGGGACCGGTCCACATGGCGTGCAGGCCCGGAACCACGCGCGGGGTTTCCAGATAGGCGATCATGAAGAAGGTGTTCTGCGGCGCCTTCGTGGCCAGAAACTCGGCGCGAACGTCCAGCCCTGCGGGTTCAGATCGGATGCGCAGATGCGTCATGCCGCGGCCTCTTTTCCAAGCTTGTCTTTAAGATAGGCGAAGGGGCGGCTGATATCGGCCACCAGCGCGGCGCGCGCCGCAGGGCCGTCGCCAGCCTCCAACGCGTGCATGATATCATGGTGATACCGGGCGGCGTCATGGGCCCCGGCCTCGGAAAAGGCATAAATCGCCGC
>JANLQT010000511.1:0-10720 GCA_031368035.1 Rhodobacterales bacterium
GGCCAGCGCCATGGTTGAAGTTTGGACCCCGGCCGATGGCGTCAGCGCGTCCCCCACCTGTTCCGCGTGGGCTGGCGCCGACTTCGTCGCATCAGGCTGTGGCGTGTGCATGACTGGAGCAGCGCCGACCGGATCAGGATCCTCGTTCTTTTTCGCTGCGATCTTTGCCCCAGGTTTTCCCGTGGTTCCCGAAGCGGTGCGAGGGCCGTGGTGGGGCTTTGCCCCCGGTCCCAGCGCATCCAGGAAGTCGCGGGCCGCCTCTGGATTGTCTGCCGCATCAGTGCCGACGTTGGCCGGCGTGGCGGCCGTTCCAGCCGCTTGAAGTTCCATCTGCGGAATCATCCGTCTGCCTCATCCCGACTTCTGTCGTGCCGGGTCACCATCCCTGATGGGAATTACCGATTCTTTACCGGCCGCGTGCAGACTGAGAAAAATTCCCTTGAAGGAGGCAACCATGAACACCCCGCCCCTCGTGACTGGCGCCGCGCCGCCGGTGGCCCTTGCGCCGCCAATTGCGCTTTCGCCAAACGACCAGACCCTGATGACCAAGGCCCGAGAGCTGGAGGCCAGCTTTCTGTCCGAAATGCTGGGCTATGCCGGCCTTGATGACAGCAAGGGCAGCTATTTCGGCACCTCGGGCGAGGATCAGTTCGGCTCGTTCCTGCGCGACGCCCAGGCCAAGCAGATGGTGGACAAGGGGGGCATTGGCCTTGCCGAATCGCTGTTTCACGCGCTGACGAGGTCGTAAGATGGACAGGCTTGACCCACCGGCCAATGAACTTCTCGGCCTGATGGACGAGGTGCATGACACGCTTCGCCGCGGCGACTTTGCCGCCCTGCCGCAGCTGACCGCGCGGATGGAACGGGCGGAAGGCGCACTGCGACTTTCGCGGCCGGAGGATCTGGTGGCCATTCGCCGGATGGCTGAACGCAATGCCCGGATGATGACGGCGACGCGGCGCGGCATCAAGGCGGCGCAGCGGCGCATTGCCGAGGTTCTGTCGGCAGCACGCGGCCTTGTCACCTATGACCGGCAAGGTCAGCGGGTCGAGGAAAGCGATGCGCGTCACCTGGCGCGCCGCTTCTGAAAGGTTGGCTCAAATCCGGCGCAATCACTTCGCCGGATGCCTGTGCCGGTTAGGAAAGCCTTAGGACCTGACCGCTTTACTGATCAGGCATCCCAAAGGGTGGCGCGCCGCGGTCTGACCGGGCGCATCGGACAGAACGCCAGTCCTGCTGCCAACCGGCAGCTTCACCGCCGGTGCAAAGTCGCCGGCCTTGCAAGGAATATGCACATGTCGTCCATTTTGACGAACTCTTCGGCCATGGTGGCCCTTCAGACGATGAAGAGCATCAACCAGAACCTCTCCAAGACCCAGTCCGAAATTGCCACCGGCAAATCGGTGGCCTCCGCCCGGGACAATGCGGCGGTCTGGGCGATTTCCAAGGTGATGGAATCGGACGTGACCGGTTTCAAAGGCATTTCGGACAGCCTCGCACTTGGCTCCTCGACGGTTGCCGTGGCGCAGACCGCCGCTGAATCGGTGGAATCGGCGCTCAGCAAGATCAAGGACAAGATCATCTCGGCCCAGGATCCCAACGTGGACCGCACCAAGATCCAGACCGAGATTGCCGACCTGCGCAGCACCATCGGTTCGATCGTGGGTGCGGCACAGTTCAATGGCCTGAACCTGGTGAACGGTTCGAACTCTTCGGTGAACGTGTTGTCGTCCCTGGACCGGTCGTCCTCGGGCGTGACCGCCTCGTCGATCACCGTGACGGCGCAAGATCTGTCGATTGGCGGCTATACCGCCAACAACGTGTTCGCGGTCGGTGCCGGTACCTCGGTCGTCTCGACCAATGCCGATACGTTTACCATGTCGCTGAACAACGGCGGCGGCGCCAATTCGATCACGATCAAGAACGGCACCGCCGCCTGGGCAGCGGGCGACAAAGTGTCGATGCAGATCGGCGCCAAGACTGCCTCCTACACCGTGACGGCGGCAGATGTGACCTCGGGCGCCAACACGGTTTCCGACCTGGTCGCCGTGGGCTTGAAGAATTCGATCGACACCCTCGGGGTTGCGGGTCTGACGGTGAACTATGACAGCGCGTCGCCAGGCAAGTTGAGTTTCGCCAACGCCGGAACGACGGACCTGGCCGTCTCGGGCCAGTTCTCGAACGCCGGTTCGGGCGGGCTCGGGGCGTTGTCCACGCTGGACGTTTCGACGTCGAGCGGTGCTTCGGCAGCGCTTGGGGCGATTGAAGGCATGATCCAGACCTCGATCAACGCAGCGGCGTCCTTCGGTTCGGCGGGCACCCGGATCACCGCGCAGGCCGACTTCATCGGAAAGCTGACCGATTCGATGAAAACCGGTATCGGCGCGCTGGTGGACACCAACATGGAAGAAGCCTCGGCCCGCCTGCAAGCCTTGCAGGTGCAGCAACAGCTGTCGACCCAGGCCCTGTCCATCGCCAACCAGCAGCCGCAATCGCTGCTGTCGCTCTTCCGGTAAACCAGTCGGGTCGGGGGAAACCCCGGCCCCTCCTGACACCCCAAACCGGAGGAATTGAGGATGACTGCCTATCAAGCGAGATCGGGCTATGCCCCGGTCGAAGGCCCGGTTCGCACCCCGCGGTCTATCGAATACGACCTGCTCGCCCGCTGCACCCAGGGCCTCAGCATTGCCTGGACCAAGCGGCGCGAGGATTTCCCGGGGCTGGCCAAGGCCCTGCGCGAAAACCTGCAGCTTTGGGCCACGCTGGCCGCCGATGTGGCGGAACCCGGCAACGGCCTGCCCAAGGACCTGCGCGAGAAACTGTTCTATCTGTACGAATTCACCGCCGAACACAGCCGCGCCGTGCTGGAAAAGCGCGCCTCGGTCGAGGTTCTGGTCGATATCAACACCGCCGTGATGCGCGGCCTGCGCGGCGGGGGTACGATATGACCGGACTAGTCCTCAAGCTTGGACCGCACGAACGTGTGCTGATCAATGGCGCGGTCATCGAAAACGGCGAAAAGCGCTCGCGTCTTGCCGTGGTCACGCCCAATGCGCATATCCTGCGCTTGCGCGATGCGATCCACCCCGAGGAGGTGAACACCCCGGTCCGCCGCGTCTGCTATATCGCGCAGATGGTCCTGTCCGGCGATGCGACACCAGGCGATGCGCGTCTGCAATTGCTGCGCGGCATTGAACAGCTTTCTCAGGTTCTGACCGACCCGGACAGCCGCCAGCACCTGACCCTGGCCACCGCGATGGTGCTGGAAGATCAGCATTATCAGGCCCTGAAAGCCCTGCGCGCGCTGCTGCCAAGGGAGGAGCGGTTGATGGCCGCCGCTCCGCGATGACCTTTACGCCTGTCCTGCCGTCAACCGGGTATACGGGATGGGCATTCCTGCAACGGACGCTGGCCACGCAACAGGCCAGCTTCGACAAAAGCCCCGAGATCAAGCGCGACATCGACTATTTCAACGCCAAGATCGGCAACGTGAAGACTGCTGATCAACTGGTCGGCGACCGCCGCTTGCTCAAGATCGCGCTCGGGGCCTTTGGCCTGGACAATGACCTCGACTCCAAGGCCTTCATCAAGAAGATCCTGTCGGATGGCACGGTCAAGACCGATGCCTTGGCCAACAAGCTGGCCGACAAGGCCTATCAAAGATTCTCGGCGGCCTTCGGCTTCGGCGATCTCGCCGTGCCGCGCACGCAGAATTCCACGTTCGCAGCCGAAATCACCAGCGCCTACGAACAGCGGCAGTTTGAAAGCGCAGTGGGGGAACAGGACAATTCGCTGCGCCTCGCGCTGAACGCACAGCGCGAAATTCCTGGGCTTGCAGCAAAGAAAAGCAGCGAGGACACCAAGTGGTACACCATCCTTGGCAACACGCCGATGCGCACCGTGGTGCAGGCCGCGCTGAGCCTGCCGGACAGCACCGCGAGCCTTGATGTGGACCAGCAACTGGTCATGTTCAAGGATCGTGCCAACAAGATCTTCGGCGCTGACAGCGTCAAGCAGTTCACCGATCCCAACCAGATGGAAAAGCTGGTGCGCCGCTATCTGGTCAAGGTGCAGGCCGACCAGATCAAAAGCACCTCCAGCAGCTTTGTTCTGGACAGTCTGATGCAGACCAACAGCATGATGCGAAGCTGGCGGTTCTGACCCGGCACACGGGATTACCGCACCTGAAGCGCGGCCTGCAACCGGCGGAACGATCCCGCGATGCCATCCGCCGGGGCGTCCTCGCCCAGGAACGCATCCAGCATCGGCCAGACCTTGATCGCCTGATCCACCAGCGGGTCCGACCCTTTGGCGTAAAGTCCGGCCTGGATCATCAATTCCGCCCGGTCATAGGCGCCCAGCAGTCGGCGCGCGTCCGAGATCAGCTTGTTTTCAGCCTCACTCGCCGCCTCTGGCAGGCTGCGCGAGACCGAGCGCAACAGGTCGATCGCCGGAAACCGCCCGCGTTCGGCAATCTTGCGGTCCATCACCACATGCCCGTCCAGCACGCCGCGCAGGATGTCGGCGATGGGTTCCTCCATGTCAGACCCCGCGACCAGAACCGAGAACACCGCCGTGATGTCGCCCGACCCCTCTGGCCCCGGACCTGCGCGTTCGGCCAGCGCCATGATCGCAGGGGCGACTGACGGTGGGTAGCCGCGCAGTTGCGCCGCCTCACCCGCGGCCAGGGCCACCTCCCGGTGCGCCTCGGCGAAGCGGGTCACGCTGTCGGCAAGCAGCAGCACATGCATCCCTTCGTCCCGGAAATATTCCGCCACCGCCATCGCCGTCCAGGCACAGCGGCGGCGGGCCAGCGGCGACAGATCCGACGTCGCGGTCACCACCACCGCGCGCGACATGCCCTGCGGGCCAAGCACCCGCTCGATGAACTCGCGCAGTTCGCGTCCGCGCTCGCCGATCAGGGCGACCACCACGACATCCGTGTCCACGCCCCGCGCGAATTTGCCCAAAAGCGTGGATTTGCCAACGCCGGAGCCCGCGAACAGGCCGATGCGCTGGCCACGCACCAGCGGCAGCAGCGTGTCAAAAATCGCGACCGAAGTTTCAAGCCGCGCGCCCAGCCGCCGCCGCTGCGCCGCAGCCGGCGCCGCGGCGCGCAGGGGCCGGGGGGTTGCGCCGCGGAACAGCGGCTTGCCGTCCAAAGGCCGCCCGAACGGATCGACCACCCTGCCGATCCAGCCGAAATCCGGCGAGATTTCCGGTTCCCCCGACAGGCTGACGCGGTGGCCGATGGCCAGCCCCTCGACCGGTCCATCCGCCAGAACCGTGGCGGCATCCGGCGTCAGCGCGATGATCTCACCCCCCAGCGTCGGCGAAAAGCTGACCCCGTCGCCCACCTGCGCATGCGCGATCAACCCGGCCACCCGGACCGTGCCGCCCGACACCGCGATGACCCGTCCCACCGGCCGCTCCACCTCGACATGGGTCAGTTCCGACAGCAATCCATCAAATACGCCGGGCATCGGGGTTCTCCTTTTGTTGCTGATAACTGGTTCTAAAGGAATCACCCTTAAGCCTTGATGAAAGCGCCAAGGGAGAAGCCCTTATGTTTGAACCGCTATCCATCACGCGCATGGCGCAGTCTCTCGCCAGCTATTCCGGCGACCGGCTGGGGGTCATCGCGCACAACATCGCCCAGGCTGATACACCCGGTTACAAGGCGATGGATCTTCCTGCCTTTTCGGATGTTTACGCCTCTCAGTCCGGGGGGGATGCTTTCACCATGCGGTCCACTTTGCCGGGTCATGTGCAAGGTGGCTTGCCTGCGGAAACCCCCGTCGAGACGCCTGCCGCTGGCGAGTCCTCCGGCGATGGCAACTCGGTTTCGGTAGAGCGCGAGATGGTCAAGATGGCTGACATCCGCCAAAGCCACAACATGGCGCTGTCGATTTACCGGGTGACGCAGGACATCACCCGCGCCGCTTTGGGACGGCGGTAGATCATGACGGATTTCCTTTCCGCCCTGACTTATTCAGCCTCTGGCATGCAGGCACAGTCCGCCCGTCTGCGCCATGTTTCTGAAAATATCGCCAACGTCGACACCCCCGGCTACCACCGCAAGCTGATCTCGTTTCAAGAGCAGCTGGACAGCGGCGAAGTGGGTGTCGGCCCTGTCATCCTGGACCAAAGCCAACTGGACAAGGTCTATGACCCCGGCAACCCGCTGGCGGACCAAACCGGCCACTATGACGGCTCGAACGTCGATCTGGTGGTGGAACTGGCTGACGCGCGCGAAGCGCAACGCAGCTACGAGGCGAATCTCAAAGTGTTCGATCAGGCCCGGCAAATGACCGACGGCCTGTTCGACATCCTGCGTCGATAGGAGTTCAGAATGGACGTGACCACGATTCAAGCCGCGGCAAGTTATGCCAAGGCCAAGCCCGCGACTTCCCCCACCGAAGACGGGGGCGGAGGGGTCGGTGATGCGATGATGCGGGCGGCGCAAAGCTTCGCCGACACGCTGGCAACCGGCGAGACGACCGCCCGCGCCGCCATGACCGGCGGCGCGGATCCCCACGCGCTGGTGCAGGCGCTCGCCTCGACCCAGATGGCGGTCGAGACGGTGTCCACCCTGCGCGACAAGGTGGTCGAGGCGTATCAGGAAATCCTGAGGATGCCGGTGTGAGGGTACCAGCATGACCGAATTGCAGCTTTACGATCTGATGCGCCAAGCCGTCAGCACGGCGGCGGTCATGTCGGCCCCGCTGCTGGCGGTTGCGCTGGTGGTTGGCCTTGCCGTCGGCCTGGTTCAGGCGCTGACCTCGGTGCAGGAACAGACCCTGACTTTCGTGCCCAAGGCCGCCGCGATGCTTGCGGTCTTCTGGGTGACGATGGGCTTCATGACCTCGACCCTCGTGCGGTTCTTCACCGACACGATCGTGCCCGGCATCGCGGGGGGCTGAAACATGGACGCCTCGGGTTACGTCACGCTCAGCCGGCAAAGCGGCCTCATGTCCGAGATGGGCATGATCGCGCACAATATGGCGAACCTGTCCACCACCGGTTTTCGGCGTGAAGGCATGGTTTTTTCCGAATACGTCCAAAGCACCGGCGAGGGGCCGTCGATCTCGATGGCCTTTGGCAACGCCCGCGCGGTGGACCTTAGCCAGGCGGGCGTCACCAAGACCGGCGGCACTTTCGATTTTGCTGTGCAGGGGGACGGGTTCTTTCAGGTCCAGACCCCGCAAGGCGTAATGCTGACCCGCGCGGGGGATTTCACGCCCAGCGCCGCGGGCGAGCTTTTGACCAATGACGGCTATCAGGTTCTGGACGACGGCGGCGGGGCCATCACGGTGCCGCCGGGCGCGAAAACCGTGGCCCTGGCCGAAGACGGCACCCTGTCGGCCGACGGAACGCCTTTCGGCAAGGTCGGGGTCGTCATGCCCGAAGACCGCAACTCGCTTCAGCATCAGATGGGCACGCTGTTCACCGCCGGTGCGACCCAGCCTGTTGACAAACCCTTGGTTCTGCAGGGGTTTCTTGAGGACAGCAATGTGAATGCAGTGACCGAAGTGGCGCGGATGATCGAAGTTCAGCGCGCGTACGAGATGGGTCAGGGCTTCCTCGACCGCGAGGATGAACGCCTCAAATCCGTGATTCAGACCCTGGGCCGATAGGAGATTTCAGATGAACGCCTTGCAGATTGCCGCCACCGGAATGAGCGCCCAGCAGATGAAGGTGGACGTGATTTCCAACAACCTGGCCAACATGTCCACCACCGGCTACAACGCCCGCCGCGCCGATTTCGCCGACCTGATGTATCAGCAATTGCAACTTCCGGGCGCGATCTCGGCCTCGGACGGGACCATCCTGCCGACCGGCGTGCAACTTGGCCTTGGGGTGCGGCCGGCCTCGGTGTCAGTGGTGCTGGAACAGGGCTCGCTGGCGCAGACCGGCGGCGATCTGGACGTGGCAATCGAGGGGCGGGGCTATCTGGAAGTTGTCATGCCGGACGGCTCGTCCGCTTATACCCGCGACGGCTCGCTTCAGCGCTCGCCCGATGGCGAGATTGTCACCGCGGACGGCAATCCCGTGGCGCCCGGCATCACCATTCCCAGTGACGCGCAAAGCCTGACGATCAACTCGGTGGGCGAGGTTTACGCCTATTTCCAGGGCGCGGTGCAGCCGCAGCTTCTGGGCCAGTTGTCGCTGGTCAGCTTTGCCAATGAAAAGGGGCTTCAGGCCCAGGGCTCGAACCTGTTCACCGAAAGCGCGGCCTCGGGCGCGCCGATCACCGGCACGCCCGGCCTCGATGGTCTGGGCACGCTGCGGCAGGGCTATCTGGAGGAAAGCTCGGTCGATTCCGTTAAGGAAGTGACCGAGCTGATCCAGGCGCAGCGCGGCTATGAGATGAATTCCAAAGTCATCACGGCGGTCGATCAGATGCTTGCCGCCACCACGCAGATCCGCTGATGCGCGCGCTTTGCATCCTGTTGCTGCTGGTTCCGGGGCTGGCTCAGGCCCAGGCGGTGATCGTCACCCATATGCTGAAACCCGGCAGCGTGATCGCCGAAGCCGATGTGACGCTGGTCGATGCCGACATTCCTGGCGCCGTCGTCACGCTGGACGCGGCGCTGGGCCAGGCGGTGAACGAGGTGATCTACCCAGGTCGTCCGGTTCTGGCAGACAACCTTGGTCCGCCCCGGATCATCTCGCGCAATCAAAGCGTTTCTCTCGTCTATCAGGCTGGCCCCCTGCAGATTTTCGCGCAAGGCCGCGCCCTGTCCGCTGGGGCTGCCGGGGACGAGATCAAGATCATGAACATCACCTCGCACGCCACCGTCACGGGCCTTATCGGCGCGGACGGCACCGTGCATGTCAGCCGCCCGCAGGAGTGAATGATGAACCGTAGTATCGCCCCCCTTGCACCGCTGCTTTTCGCCGCCGCCTGCACCCCGCTGGACACCGTGGGCCGCGCGCCGCAATTCACGCCGATGGAAAGCAATTATGAACATTCCGCGATGTATTCCACGCTTCCCGTGTCGCTGGACCCGGTGACGCCCACGTCGGCCTCGTCGCTGTGGACCTCGCAGCGCTCGTCGCTATTGGGCGATCACCGCGCCTCCGCGCGCGGTGACATTCTGACTGTGGTGGTGGAAATCAACGACCAGGCCAAGATTTCTGACCAAAGTGATCGGGGGCGCACCGGAACCAATACCATGGGCGTGTCGGAGTTCTTTGGCATTCCGCAACGCATCGATCCGCTGCTGCCCACCGGGGCGACACTGGGAAGCGCGATTTCGACCAATGGCGGCACCACCTATTCCGGCAACGGGTCTGTCACCCGGAATGAGAAACTGACCCTGCGACTGGCGGCCACCGTGGTCGAGGAACTGCCCAATGGCGTTTTGCGGATCGAAGGCCACCAGGAACTGCGCGTGAATTTTGAACTGCGGGACCTTATCGTCACCGGCTATGTGCGGCCGCAAGACATCTCGCGCCAGAACGAGATCACCTATGACGAGATCGCCGATGCACAAATTTCCTATGGCGGGCGCGGTCAGATCATGGAGATGCAGCAGCCGGCCTATGGCCAGCAGATCCTCGACAAAGTCCAGCCGTTCTGAGGGATCATGATACGCAAACTCCTCCCCCTTCTTCTCGGAATTCTTGGCCTTGGCCTCGGCCTCGGCGCCGGCATCATGCTGCGGCCAAGTACGGCTCCGCCGGCAGAGGCTGTGGCCGGCCAGGAAGGTAAGGCCCCGGCCGCGGCGGAGGCCGGACACGGGGCAGAACCTGCACCGGCTTCGGGCGAGGAGACGCCCGAATATGTCAAGATGACCAACCAGTTCGTCGTGCCACTGATCGAGGGCGGCAAGGTCAGCTCGATGGTGATCCTGTCGCTGTCCATCGAGGTCAAATTGGGCCAGACCACGGACGTCTACACCAAGGAGCCCAAGCTGCGGGACAGTTTCCTGCAGGTCATGTTCGATCATGCCAATGCGGGCGGCTTTGACGGGCCCTTTACCGACAGCGCCAACATGATCGCGCTGCGCCGTGCGCTGCTGGAGGCGGCTCAGCAAACTCTGGGCGCCATTGCGCTGGACGTGCTGATCACCGATATCGTCCGGCAGGACACCAGGTCCTGATCGGAAGGGCCTGGGCAGACGCCATCTGCGCGCCGGACCGCGCCGGGTTCAACGCTTCTTCGTCAAACCGTCCAGCGCCGCGTCGCGGCCGACCGAAATCCGCGCCCGCGCTGTCAGGATGTCACATTCGGCCGCCTTCAGCTTCAGCGCCGCTTCAATCTCGCGCCGGCGCAGCTCTGCCCAACGGTCATAGCGCATCACGACTTCGACCGCGACCGAAGGGGCCAGATCCTCTGGCGGGTTTGGCCTTTCGCGCAAGGTTGCGATCCGGTCCAGCAGCGCGGCCCGCTCGGCCTCGGCCTTGCGAAGCGCGGCCAGGTGCATGTCATGATCAGATGAGAAATCGTCATCAAGGCGGGAAGGCGGGGATCATGAGCCAAATTTGATACTCCTGGCGCGGCGGCGCATGGTTTCGGCAAAGCGGACCGCTGCGGCCACCGCCTTGTAATGGTCCGGCTGAATGATCTTGCCGACATCGACGGTGGCATGCAGCGCGCGGGCGGTCGGCGGATCGGAATAGATCGGAACGCCGGCCAGCGCCGCGCGCTCGCGGATGCGGGCGGCGACATCGTCCACGCCCTTGGCCACCACCACCGGCGGGCGCTGGTCGG
>JANLQT010000514.1:0-4285 GCA_031368035.1 Rhodobacterales bacterium
GCCAGCTGCCGGTGGTGGAATGCCACAGGCCGCAATACAGCCCGTCCCGCGTCTCCAGGTTCCAGGCGGAGTGCACCGGATCGCCCGACAGGACCTTGGCCGGGTCGGGGCGGGTGATTTCGGGCGTTGTGCCATCGGGGGTCAGGGGAATCAGGGTCTGGGTCATGCTCACCTCAGTTGCGCCCAGACGATCCGGCCCGGCGGCCCCCGTCAAGGTAGTGCGCTGCGCCGATGGGCGGCAAAGTTTTGCTGCGCTGCGGCGGGGTTGAAGGAAAGCCCCTTCTGTGGTCTTTTACGGCAACTTCGGGGAAGGACCGCCCATGTCTGCCACATCGCCGCTGCGCCCGGTTCTGCCGCCCGACATCACCGCCCGCAAGGGTCAGGTGCCGCTGGTGGTGCTGACCGCCTATACCACGCCGATGGCAAGGCTGGTGGACGCGCATTGCGACATGGCTTTGGTCGGCGATTCGCTGGGCATGGTAATGCACGGCCTGCCCTCGACCCTTGGCGTGACGCTGGAAATGATGATCCTGCATGGCCAGGCGGTGATGCGCGGGCTGTCCAAGGCGATGTGCGTGATCGACCTGCCGTTCGGCGCCTATGAACGCAGCCCGGAACAGGCGTTTGACGCCTCGGTTCGCCTGATCCGCGAGACCGGCGCCCCGGCGGTGAAGCTGGAGGGCGGGGTGCATATGGCCTCGACCATCGCGTTCCTGACCCGGCGGGGGATTCCGGTGATGGCGCATATCGGGCTGACCCCGCAGGCGGTGAACACGCTTGGTGGCTACAAGGTGGTGGGCCGGGCTGAGGAAGCGGACCGCGTGATGGAAGACGCCCGCGCGGTGGAAGCCGCCGGAGCGTTCGCTGTGGTGCTGGAAAAAGTGCCGGTGGGGCTGGCGGCGCGGGTGACGCAAAGCCTGACCATCCCGACCATCGGCATCGGCGCGGGGGCGCAGTGCGACGGGCAGGTGCTGGTGGTCGATGACATGCTGGGCCTGTTCACCGAGTTTCGCCCCAAGTTCGTCAAGCGCTATGCCGATCTGGGCCAGACCGCTGCCGAAGCCATCGCTGCCTTTGCCGAGGATGTCCGCGCCAGGCGCTTCCCGGGGCCCGAGCATGGTTTTGCCGACACGGTCCCGGGCAAAGCATGATTCTGCGCACCGTCGCCGAACTGCGCGCGCTGGTCCGGGGTTGGAAGGCCGCCGGTGAAATCGTCGGCGTGGTCCCCACCATGGGCGCGCTGCATGACGGGCATCTGAGCCTTGTCCGCGCCGCCAAGGCGGACTGCGCCCGGGTGATCGTGACGATTTTCGTGAACCCCCGGCAATTCAACTCGCCCGAAGATCTGGCGAAATATCCGCGCACCGAAGCCACTGATGCGCGGCTTCTGGCGCCGCTGGGGGTGGACGTGATCTTCGCCCCGCCGCCGGAAGAGGTCTATCCGCCGGGCTTTGCCGCCAATGTCCAGGTCACTGGCGTTGCCGAGCCCTTGGAAGGCGCCATGCGCCCGGGCCATTTCGACGGCGTGGCGACGGTGGTGACCAAGCTGCTCGGCATGACTTTGGCCGACCGCGCCTATTTCGGCGAAAAGGACTGGCAGCAGGTGCAGGTTGTCCGCCGCGTGGTCGCCGATCTGAATTTGGCGGCCCAGGTGGTCGGTTGCCCCACCCTGCGCGAGCCGTCCGGCCTTGCGATGTCCTCGCGCAATGCCCGCCTGTCGCCCGAGGCGCGAGCGGTGGCGCCGGCGCTGTACACCGCGATGAACGAGGCCGCGCTGGCGATCCGCGCGGGGCAGTCGCCGGCCACCGCGTTGCCGCGCGCCCGCTCGCGCGTGTTGAAGGCGGGGTTTGACCGGGTGGACTACATCGTGATCCGCGACGCCGAAACCTTGCTGGACTGGACCGACACGCACCGTCCGGGGCGGCTTCTGGCGGCGGCCTGGCTGGATGATGTGCGGCTGATCGACAACATCGGGGTCTAGATGGACAAGCTTACCTCCCTGCTTCCAGAGCCGTTCGGGTTGACCAATGGCGTCCTGCCCATTCTGGCGCTGATCGTGCTGACGATCTGGTTGCCCTATGTGCTGGCCGGGTGGATCGAGAAAAGTCAGATGCGGCTTTTGCTGATCATGCTGATGGTGGCGGTGGATGTGACGCTGGTCGGCGCGGCGCTGCTGGCCATCCTGACGGCCGAAGCGGACGCAACCGCACATGCCATGCCATGGGATCTGATCCAGCGGTCCATGCGGCTGACCATCGCCTGGGGGCCGATCTGGCTGCTGGTCTGGCTGGTGCGGGCGCAGGGCATCGAGCGGCGCAAGGCGCTGGCGATGGGGCGCGACGAGGGCGTTTGACCCCGTGGCCCGGCCTACGAATTTTCTACGAAAAATCCGGCCTCTCGTCGCCAGCCCGGGCCGCCCTGCCTGATTTTTCGGAGAAAAATCGTTGGCAGGGCAGGGCAGGGCCATCAGCGGCGCAGGGTGCCGCCGGTCGCTTTGGCGACTTTCTCGACGATCTTGGCCGAAACGGCCTCGATCTCGGCATCGGTCAGGGTCTTGTCAGACGGCTGCAACCGCACGGTCAAAGCGATGCTTTTCTTGCCAGCGCCCAGCTGCGCTTCGGCCTGTGCGCCCGCGAACTGGTCAAACACCCGCACGCTTTCGATCAGCGCCTTGTCGGCCCCCTGCGCCGCGTTCACCGCTGTCAAAGCCTCGACCTTGGCATCCACGACAAAGGCGAAGTCCCGCTCTACCGCTTGCAGATCGGCCAGCGTCAGCGCGGGCCGCGTCGGCGCTTTCACCTTGGGTTCGGGGATCGCGGCCAGCGTCACAGTGAAGGCCACCGCCGGGCCTTTCACGTCCATGGCGGCCAGAACCCGGGGGTGCAGCTCGCCAAAGGTGGCCATCGCAGTCGGCCCCAGCCCGATCACGCCGGACCGGCCCGGGTGGAACCACGCGGCGCCCTTGCGGGTGATTTGCACCCGCGCCGGCGCGCCAAGCGTCGCCAGAACCGCCTCCACATCGGCCTTCACGTCATAAACATCGACCGCCCGGCGCGAGCCGTGGGTGTCGCGCGGGCCGTCAAAGCCGACCAGCAGGCCGGTGGCCTGCACCAGTTGTTCACCCGGCTCACCGCCGCTGAACACCGGCCCCACCTCGAACAGCGCCAGATCGCCGAAGCCCCGCGCCTGATTGCGGGCGGCGGCGCGCAGCAGGCCGGGCAGCAGGTCGGGGCGCAGATGCGACATCTCGGACGAGATCGGGTTTTCGATCCGCACGGCGTCCGTGCCGCCGCCGAACAGTGCGGCGGCACTGGAATCGATGAAGCTGTAGGTGATGCATTCGTTGTAACCGAGGCCCGCGATCATGCGGCGCGCGGCCTTTTCCCGCACCTGCGCCGGGGTCAGGATCGGGCGCGGCACGCCTGGCAGGGCGCGCTTCAAGGGCTGGCCCTGCAGCTTGGTCAGCGAGGCGATGCGGGCGACTTCCTCGACGAGGTCCGCCTCGCCCAGCACATCGGGGCGCCAACTCGGCGGGGCGGCCATGTCCCCGGCCAGCAAGAACCCCAAAGCCTCCAGCGTGCGGCGCTGTTCGGCTTCCGGAATGTCCATGCCGACAAGGCTGATCACCCGCGCCGGGTCCAGCCGATAGGCGCGGGACACATCAGGCGCCGCGCCGTCCTGCACCACGTCCGACGGGGTGCCGCCACACAGGTCGAGGATCATCCGCGTCGCCAGGTCCAGCCCCGGCAAAGTGAAGGCCGGATCGACGCCGCGTTCAAAGCGATAGCGGGCGTCGGAATTGATCTTCAGCGCGCGGCCGGTGGCGGCGATGGTGATCGGCTCCCAGAACGCGCTTTCGAGGAACACATCCGAGGTCGCCTCGGTGCAGCCCGACAGCGCGCCGCCCATGATCCCGGCCAGGCTTTCGGCGCCCGCATCGTCAGAAATCACCATCTGCCCGGCGCGCAGGGTGTAGGTCTTGCCGTCCAGCGCCAGGAACTCCTCACCCCCCAACGCCGGATGGATGCGCAGATCGCCCTTCACCTTGGCCGCGACAAAGACATGCAGCGGCCGGTTCATATCATAGGTTAAGAAGTTGGTGATATCGACCAATGCTGAAATCGGCCTGAGGCCAATCGCCTTCAGGCGCGCCTGAAGCCAGGCCGGCGAGGCGCCGTTGGTCACGCCCCGGATCAGTCGCCCGGTGAAATGCGGGCAGCCCTTGGCCTTCAGCGCGGGGTCGATGTGCACGCCAATGGGCGAGGGGAACTGGCCCGGCACCGGC
>JANLQT010000591.1:0-1843 GCA_031368035.1 Rhodobacterales bacterium
GTGCTTGGTGCGGGAAAACACCAGCGCTTGTTCATCCGGATGCTTGCGCAGGTATTCTTCCAGCAGCTTGGCCTTGTCGCCCATCGGGATATAATGGACGCCTTGGGTGATGCCCTCGGCCGGCTTGCCGGGAGGCGAGACTTCGACCTTCACCGGATCGCGCAGGTAAGTCTCTGAAATCTCGGCGATATCAGACGGCATCGTGGCCGAGAACATCATGGTCTGCCGCTTGTGCGGGATATATTTGGCGATCTTCCGCAAAGAATGGATGAAGCCCATGTCCAGCATGTGGTCGGCCTCGTCCAGCACCAGATAGTCGCAATCTTCCAGCGTCACATCGCCCCGCTCCAGCAGGTCGATCAGACGGCCCGGCGTGGCCACCAGCACGTCAGACCCGCGCGCCAGCCGGTCGGACTGGCGTTGCAGGCTTGCGCCGCCCACCACCATCGTGACCTTGACGGCGGTGCCTTTGGTGAAGGCGGTCAGGTTCTCGCAAATCTGGTTCACCAGCTCGCGCGTCGGTGCCAGAATAAGCGCGCGCACATGGCGCGGTTTGGGCGGATGGTTCAGGTCCAGAATGCGGTGCAGCAACGGCAAGCCGAACGCCGCCGTCTTGCCGGTGCCGGTCTGCGCCAGACCCATCAGATCGCGACCCGCCATGATATGGGGGATCGAGCGTTCCTGGATCGGGGTCGGCGTGGTCAGACCCATCGCGGTCAGCGCGGTCACGATCCGCGGCGCAAGGCCAAGATCGGCAAAAGTGGTGGTCATTGGGGCAGCATCCTCGGGAGCAATCGGGCTAAAAAGAACAGACCCGCCGCGATGCGCAGTTTTGCAGCCAGTGTCAAGCGGTTCCGGCGTCAGAAGCGGGAAGCGGCTGAGCCGCAGCCAGCAAGTCCCTGCGGGTTTCGGCCCAAAGCGCCGGCAGTTTGGCGAATTCGGCCCGTGCCGCGACGGCTTCCCCGGTCTTCAACGCGGTTTCGATGCGGGCGAGTGCGCGGGCCAGCACATCCGCCCCGATCAGGCCCGCCGAGCCGGCAATCCGGTGCACCGCGCTGGCCAGTTCGGCCCCGGCCCCCCGTTCTGCCCGGGTTTCCAGATCGGCGGCCAGCCCCGCGATCTGCGCCATCGCCTGGTCGGCATCGGCGACAAAGGCCGACACCAGATGGCGCAATTCGCGGGGCGGGCGCGCCTTGGACCGAAGGCTCCGGGCCTTGGCCGCACCTGGCGGCGGCCCCGGCGCGGTGACGCGGCGCAGGGCTGCGGCCAGTGTTTCGGCGCCGTAAGGCTTGGTCAGCACATCCGCCATGCCGGCGCTGCGAAACCGGCTGCGCTCTTCGGGCAGGGCATGGGCGGTCAGCGCAACCACCGGCGTGGCGCGGTTCGGCCCCTTGCTTGCCCGCAGCGCCTCGGTCGCCTGCAAGCCGTCCATGCGCGGCATCGAGATGTCCATCAAGATCACGTCGAACCGGCGCAGCTGGGCCTGGCGCAGGCAGTCTGCGCCATCGGCGGATTCGGTCACATTGTGGCCAAACCGCGCCAGCATGTCGCGCAGGACCAGGCGGTTGATCTCGTTGTCCTCGACCACCAGAATGTCCAGCGCGCGGGCCGGGCCGGCTGCGGGCTCTGCGTTGGGCATGGGGGCTGCGGGCGTCACGGCAGCGCGGGGCTCGGCAGCGCGGGGCTCGGCAGCGGGGGCCGGAAGGATCGGCGCCGCAACGGTGAAGTGGAAACTGGACCCGACGCCGGGCGTGCTGTCCGCGATCAGCGTGCCGCCCAACCGGGACACGATGCGCCGGGCAATGCCAAGCCCCAGCCCGGTGCCGCCCTGCGGCCGGGCATA
>JANLQT010000633.1:0-3780 GCA_031368035.1 Rhodobacterales bacterium
TCACCAACAAGCGCTTCAACCCGTGGAAATGATAGACATCGGCATAGACCGGCGCCTCGGCCAGCCGCAGGCCGGGCAGGCGCTGGAACAGGATCGGCAAAGCGATCTGCAACTCCAGCCGGGCCAAAGGCGCGCCGACGCAGAAATGCAGGCCGCCGCCAAAGGTCGCGTTCGCCTTGATCGGCCGCGCCGGGTCAAACCGGTCCGGCTCGTCCCAAGGGCCGGGGTCGCGGTTGGCAGCGGCAAGCAGCAGCCCCACCCGCTCTCCGCGCTGAAAGGTCCGGCCCATCACCTCTACCGGTTCATAGGCCCAGCGGGTGAACATGTGCAGGGCGGGGTCAAAGCGCAGGATTTCCTCGGTGGCCTGTTCCGGGTCCGCCATCAAAGCACCTTGGGTGCCTGTTTCCAGCACGGCCTTCACCCCGTTGCCGATCGTGTGCACGGTCGCCTCGTGACCGGCGTTCAGCAACAGGATGCAGGTGGTGATCAACTCATCCGTGGACAGCCTTTCGCCGTGCTCTTCGGCGGCGATCAGATGGGTGATCAGGTCATCGGCAGGCTGGGCGCGGCGCGCGTCCACGTAAGCACGCAGGAACGCCACGAACGCCTCGGTCGCGGCGATGGCGCGGTTCTCGCGGGCGCGATTTTCAGAAAGATCGGCACGGTTCGCCATATACATCCCGACCATGGCGTTCGACCAGCGCAACAGGTCCGGCGCCATGGCTTCCGGCACGCCCAGCAGGCGGGCGATGATGATGACCGGCAACTTTTGGCCAAACTCGGCCAGCAGGTCGAAATCGCCGTTGGGGAAGGCATCCACCAACTGATGCGACAGCGTCTCGATCTCGGGCGCCAGTGCGGCAATGCGGCGCGAGGTGAAGGCGCGCAGCACCAGTCCGCGCAGGCGGGTGTGGCGGGGCGGCTCCAGCTCCAGCATCGAATGCGCTTCGACGGCGTAGAACGGGGCGAGATGCGGGGGGATCACCGGGGCAAGCTCGGGCGGGCATTCGCGGCCAAAACGGCGGTCGCGGAAGATCGCGTTCACCGCCGCCGCATTGCCGGTGCAGGTCAGATCATAGTCGTGCCAGTGGAAGAACGGGCCGGACAGGCGGGCGGCCTCGTAGAACGGATAGGGGTTCTGCACGAAAGCCGACTCGGTCGGAGATTGGCAAAACGTCTTCATGCCCGCCGCCCCAAGGGAATGATGCCTTGCGCGACCAGCACGCCAAAACCCACCAGCGCAGCGGCGAGTGCCTGGCTCCAGTTCCAGGGCTGACCCATGGCGAACAGGATGATCATCACGTAGAACGGCGCGGCGTTGATGTGCAGCGAGGACAGGCCGATGCCGAGCCGTTCGACCGACATGATCCACAGCACCTGGCTGATCGCCATGCCGCCGATGGAATACAGCAGCAGCGCGCCCAGTTCGGTCCAGCCCCAGGCGTGGAAATCCGGCGCCGGGGCCAGACCAAGCGCGAATTGCCCCACCGCCACCACCGCCGACGCAATGCCCGCGCCGACCAGCGTCACCGCGGTGCGGCCGATCGCGGTCTCATTCGGGAAGGCGGTGACGGTCAGGCGCGAGCCCAGCGCAAAGGTCGCGACCGAGCCAAAGCACAGCAGCGCCCCCAGCCCCAGCGACAGCCCGTTGGCGCCCCCGTCAAGCGCCAGCACCCCGCCGATCAGCGACAAGGCCAGGCCGATCAGCAGCGCGGCGGTCAGCTTGCGCCCGTCCAGCGCCACCTCCAGCGCGATGCCGACCACCGGCAGGGTGGACGAGATCACCGCTGCCGTCACCGCGCCGCCCCGGGCCTGCCCCATGATCAAGAGCCAGGCACCCAGCCCGATCAGGCTGCCAACCGCGATACCCTTCAGCCAGTTGACCCGAGCCAAGGGCCGCAGCCCCTCCATCAGCGCCCAGACCGGGATCAGCGTCAGGCCCGCCAGACCGACGCGCAACGCGTTCAACTGGTCATGCGGCAGCAGCGGGATCAGATGGTCGGCGGCGGGCAGACCGGCGGCCCAGATCAGCATGGAGGCCATGCAGATCAGGTTGGCAGCCAAAAGGCTGCGCAGGGGCGGGGTGGTATCAGCAAGAACGGTCATGCGGGCTTCCTGCCACAGGCGGGGCGGGCGATCTGGCACGCCCGCGACGGCCGCCGGTCAGTCAGCGCCAGAAAGCGAGGCGGCGGAAAGTGCCGCGACGATGGCGGAAAAATCCACCGCTTTCAGGCTGGCACCGCCGACCAGCGCGCCGTCCACATCGCGAACGGCGAAGATCTCGGCGGCGTTCGACGGCTTGACCGAACCGCCATACAGCACGCGCACCCCGGCGGCCTCTGTCCCCATCGCGGCGGTCAACTGCGCGCGGATGAAGGCGTGGACCTCGGCAATCTGCGCAATGGTCGGGGTGCGGCCCGTGCCGATGGCCCAGACCGGCTCATAGGCCACCACCAGATTGGATGCGCTTCCCCCGGCGGGCAGCGATCCTGCAATCTGCCCGCCCACCACGTCCAGCGTGGTCCCGGCATCGCGCATCGCCAGCGTCTCGCCGACGCAGACAATGGCGACCAGCCCCGCCGCCAGCGCCGCCTCGGCCTTGGCCTTTACCAGCGCGTCCGTCTCACCATGATCCGCCCGCCGCTCGGAATGGCCAAGGATCACATAAGCTGCGCCAGCATCCTTCAGCATCGAAGCCGAGATGTCGCCGGTATGCGCGCCCGCCGCGTCCGGATGGCAATCCTGCCCGCCCAGCGCCAGCTTCGATCCCCGCGCCGCCCAGTTCATCTGCGCCAGCAGGGTGGCGGGCGGGCACAGCAGCATCTCGCACACCGGGTCCGCTTGCGCCGCGATCAGCGCCGTCACCTCGGCCAGCGAGGCCGCAACCCCGTTCATCTTCCAATTGCCTGCCGCCAGCTTGCGCATGTTCATCCCCAGATTTCATCGCCCGAAGGCGTAGCGAAACCGATGCCAAAGGGAAAGCCCTTCAGTCCCATCACGGAAGCCAAAAATATCCCGGGGTGAGCGCAGCGAGGGGCAGCGCCCCTTCCTGCTTCAGGCGCTCGGCTGCTCGGCGAATTTCACGCTTGTCCCGCAGCCGCAGGCATCGACGACGTTCGGATTGCGGAACTTGAAGCTGCTTTCCAACAGGCCGGTCTCGTAATCGACCTCGGTGCCGATCAGGAACATTTGCGCCATCGGCGCCACGATCACCCGGGCGCCGTCCTGTTCAACCACCTCGTCCATCGGACCGGCGGCGGCCACGAAATCCATCGTGTATTCCATGCCGGCGCAGCCGCCCTTTTTCACGCCGATCTTCAGCCCGAACGAGCCTTTCCGCGCCATAAGCGCCGAGATTTGCCGGGCGGCGGCGGGGGACAGGGTGACAGCGGATTTGCCGGGAAGACCGAACATGGATGGGCACTCCTTTGAAAAGGTAATCTAAGGCGTAACCTTTGGGATTCCAAGCGGGGGCAGGGCGGAAAGCAGCAATTGCACGGCTTGTGCGACCGAAATCGCCCACAGGAAGGACGCGAGCGTGCCAATGATCACATATTCGCTGATCCGCCGGTCGTCTTTGGTCTCGGAAAACCGCAGGATCGACTTGGCGGCGATCAGGAAGCCGATGCCGGCGGCTTGCCCGGTCAGGATCAGCAGATAGATCAGGGACCGCTCCAAAAGCCCGATCAGGCGCCCGCCGTTCGGCAGACCCTCGGGCGCGACCGCCGCCCATGGCCGCATCAGGATCGCCACCAGATAGCCACCGCCCTGCGTGGTCGC
>JANLQT010000115.1:0-2285 GCA_031368035.1 Rhodobacterales bacterium
GCGCGCTTCCGGCAATCGCAGACGCTCTTGCCCAGCAGCGGCTTGCCGCAGTTCGGGCAGCGCTTCAGGCCAGCGGTCTTGCCGACCTGTCGCCAGAAACTGCCCGGAGAAATCGCGTTCCCGATCAGCGCAATCGCCGCCATCACCACCAGAAACAGAATGACTGCCTTGACCATGTCACACCCCAAAGCGGTCGAAGGCGATCCGCTCTTCCACCGCGCCCATCATGTCCGACGCGAGGCCAAAGCCGAACCGCGACAGCAGCCCCCGCTTCGGCGACAGCACCGCGAACTGCACCTTTGCGCCGAAAATTTCTGTCATCTTCGGCACCAGATGGCCGATCCCGTCGGCCAGACCCACCGCGATGGCCTGCGCGCCCACGAAGATATCCGCGTTGAACAGGTCCGCATCCGGCGACAGCCGCGCCCCCCGCCGCGCCTTGACCTGCGCGATAAAGGCCTGATGGATCGGCGCCTGCAACGCCTTGATCCGCTCTACATCCTCGGGCGCCTGCGGCCGGAACGGGTCGCCAAAGCTTTTGTTCTTGCCCGCCGTGATCACCCGCCGTTCGACCCCCTGCCGGTCCATCAGCACATCAAAGCCGAAACTGGCCGAGATCACCCCGATCGACCCCAGGATCGAGGCGTCATCCACCCAGATCTGATCCCCCGCGCAAGCGAGCCAATACCCGCCCGAGGCCGCCACATCCTCGACAAAGGCATGCACCGGGATTTTCTTCTCCTCCGCCAGCCGCCGCACCCGCGCCGCGATCAGGCTGGACTGCACGGGCGATCCGCCCGGCGAGTTGATCACCAGTGCCACCGCATCGGGCTTCGCCTTGAAGGCGCGCTCGATCAGCGGGGCGGCGGATTGGTCCGACAGGCCACGGCCCGCGGCGATCATGCCCGTCAGGCGCACGACGGCGACACGGGGCGGCTTGGGCAGAAAGGGGATAAAACGGCGCATGGGGCCAGAGGTAAGCGCCAAGGCGCGTGCGGGCAAGGCGGAACCCGTTGCATGGGCCGGAAAACCCCGTCACCCTGCCCGGCATGATCGACAAGCTGGAAATGTTCATCGCTTTGGCGCAGGAACGCCACTTTGGCCGCGCGGCAGAGGCGTGCGGCGTGACACAGCCGTCACTTTCCTCGGCCATCCGCGTGCTTGAAGATCAACTCGGCGTGCAACTGGTCTATCGCGGCGCAAGGTTTCAGGGCCTGACGCCAGAGGGCCAGCGCGTGCTGGACTGGGCGCGGCGCATTTCCGGCGACATGCGCGCAATGAAGGACGAGATGCGCGCCGTGCACCGGGGCCTGTCGGGCCTTTTGCGGCTGGGCGTGATCCCCACCGCCTTGCCCATGGTGGCCGAGCTGACCGTGCCCTTCCTCGCCCGGCATCCGAATGTGCGGGTGACCATCCTGTCGCGCACCTCGGCCGAGATTCTGGCCGGGATCGAGACGCTGGAACTGGATGCCGGGATCACCTATCTTGACAACGAACCGCTTGGCCGTGTCGCGCAAGTGCCTCTGTTCATGGAGTATTATCGCTTCCTTTGCACCGAAGGCTCTGCTTTGGCCAAGCACACGCAGGTTCGCTGGGCCGAGGTTGCGGCGGAACCTTTGTGCCTGCTGACCGGTGACATGCAGAACCGCCGCATCGTCAACGGCCTTCTGGCCGAGGCCGGGCTGAAGGTCGCGCCGTCGGTGGAAAGCAACTCCTCGATCGCGCTGATCGCTCATGTCCGCTCCGGTCACTGGGCCTCGGTCGTGCCGCGCGGGCTGGCGGGGATGTTCGAAGGCGCAGGTCTGCGCGCCATCCCGATCGTCGAGCCGGAAGCCGAACATTCCGTTGGCCTGATCACCACGCGACGTGATCCGCAAACTCCGGTGCTGGCAGCGCTGATTGACGAGGCAGTGCGCTATGGCGCGCGCCACGCGGGCTGACAGACCGGGGGGGTTCACACCCCCGGGCCCCCCGTGGAGGTATTTGGGCCACAATGATGATTGCTTTTGTCTATCGAATGACGGTTCTTTCATCTTGCTATGCCTATCGTTTGACGTATCACGGACAGGAAGCTTCACGAGGCCCCCATGCTTGATTCCGACGCCGTCACCCAAAGGGTGGAGCAGATCCTCGCCAGCCATCTTGGCCGCGAGGGCGCCCTTCTGCCGATCCTGCACGATGTGCAGGCCGATTTCGGCCATGTGCCGCAGGCCGCGCTGCCGGTGATCGCCAAGGCGCTGAACCTGTCGCGCGCCGAAGTGCACGGGGTCGTCAGCTTTTACCAC
>JANLQT010000651.1:0-2976 GCA_031368035.1 Rhodobacterales bacterium
GACCACGCCGATCGAGGATATCGCGATCCGCGCGACCAGTTACAACATGCCCGGGATCGTCGTGGACGGGCAGGATGTGGATGCGGTGGCTGCTGCCATGCAGACGGCCGTTGCCCGGGCGCGGGCTGGCGAGGGGCCGAGCCTTCTGGAAATGAAGACCTACCGCTATTCCGGCCATTCGCGGTCGGACCCTGCCACTTACAGGGTGCCGGGCGAGTTGGATCTGTGGCTGAAGCGCGATCCGATCAAGCTGTTCGCGGACCGGCTGGAGGGCGAGAAGGTCATCGCCTCGGGCGCGTTCGAGCAGATGTTCGAAGACGCGCGCACGGCGGTCGAGGCGGCGACGAGCGAGGTTCTTGCCTCGCCCGCGCCGGCGTTGGAGGAGATCCTGTCGCATGTGACGGCGGCCTCGGCGGGGGGGGACCAGCGTTGGAATTTCTGGTCGAAATAGAGGTCAAATGGCCGCCGGACGGCGATCCCCAGCGCCGGGCCGAATTGGCGGCGGCGGAGAGCGCGCGGGCCAAGGAACTGGCTGCGCAGGGGATCATCAAGAAGCTTTGGCGCATCCCCGGCACCTGGAAGAACGTTGGTCTGTGGGAGGCGCCGGATGCGACGGTGCTGCATCAGGCGCTGAGCTCGCTGCCGCTATTTCCCTGGCTGACGATCCATGTAAGGCCGCTGGCAGCCCATCCGAACGACCCGCAGGCGCAGAAGTAACAGGGTTCAGCCCAACTGGCGGCGCAGCAGCTTGCCATTGGCGCTTCGCGGCAGGGCGGGCAGGAAGATCACCTGTTTGGGCTGCTTGTAAGCCGCAAGCCGGGTGGCGGCGTGCTGCAGCACCTCCGCTTCCGTAATGCTGCGGCCCGGAGTTCGCACCACATAGGCGGCGATGATCGACACGTCGGGGCGGACCCGGTGCTCGGTGACGCCGACCTCGGCTATGCCGGGACAGAAGGCCAGCGCCGCCTCGACCTCGGCAGGTGAGACGCGGTAGCCGCCCGCGTTCATCATGTCATCGGCGCGGCCGAGGTGGGTAAGATAGCCGTCCGCATCGAACACCGCGAGGTCGCCGCCGATGAACCAGTCGCCACGCGTGGTCAACGCATTCTCATCCGGGCGCCGCCAATAGCTCAGCATCAGGCCGGGATCGCTGCGGTGGATCGCCAGAAGCCCGACCTGCCCTGGAGGAAGCGGCTCCGTGCCGCCATCGAGGGGCAAAACCGCGATCCTTCGGCCGCGTTGCGGTTTGCCCACGCTGGCGGGGCGGATGGGCACCTCTGGCCCGCTGGAGACGAAGGTGGAGCACTCGCTCATCCCCAGCGCCTCGTAAAGCTCGCACCCGGTGGCGGCGAGCCAGGCGTTGTGGATGGCGGGGGACAGCGCCTCTCCGGCGGCGAGGCAATGACGCAGCCGCGCGAAATCGGCGCGGTCGTAGGCGGCGTGTTTGAGGATCTGCCGATAGAGCGAAGGGACTGCCGCAAAAAGCGTCGCGCCCGAAGAGCGGATCAGCCCGGGCCAGATGCCGCTGTCGCGGGGGCCGGTGTAAAGGACGGCAGTGGCGCCGACCGACCAAGGGTCCAGAAGGCCGACACCCAGCGTATAGCTCCAGTTGAAGGCGCCGGCGTGCAGCATCACGTCCTCGGGGCCGATGACCTCCCAATCACTCCGCATCGGCGCGCGGCCCAAGACGACGCGGTGGGCGTGAAGGACCCCCTTGGGCCGCCCGCTCGTGCCCGAGGTGTAGATCATGTAGGCGGGGTCTTCGGCGGCGGTATCGGCATAGGCGGGTATGGGCGGCGCGGCTTTGAGCCGGGCAAGATCGGCGGGGCCCAGAACGCGGATGTCGGTTACGGGATGGGCGAAGTCGCCGGTTACGACCACTGCGGCGGCCAGGGAATCGCTCAGCAGCACCAGCAATTCGCCTTCGGTCAGCTGCGATGAAACCGGGATCGGCACCAGACCCGCGGCGATGGCGCCAAAAAAAAGCAGCGCATAATCGGACGTGTTGGGCAGGCGCAGCAACAGCCGGTCGCCCGGGCGCAGCCCCATCGCCAGAAGGCCAGCGGCGACGCGCCGAACCGCGAGGTCAAGCTGGGCATAGGTCCAGCTTTCGGGCTGGGCCAAGGCGGCATGGACCACGCGCAATGCCACCTTCTCAGGGCTGGTCCGCGCCGCACGGCCCAGGCAATAGCCGGACAGGTTGAGGCGGGCGGACATGGCCTAGGGCTTGGCGGCGACGGGCGGCGGGGTCAGCCAGTCCGCCACATGCACCATGCCCTGCACCGTCCAGCCGCCATCCACGACCAGCGTCTGGCCGGTGATATAGCTGGCCCTGTCGCTGGCCAGGTAAACCACCGGGTCGGCGATCTCGTGCGGCTCGGCCAAGCGGCCCATCGGGATGCGCTCGACCTGCCATTCGCCGCGGATCGAGCCGTCCTTAAGGCCCTGTTCGATCAGCTTGGTCCGGGTCGAACCGGGGGCCACGGCGTTGACGCGGATGCCCGCCGCTGCGCCCTCGGTCGCATAGACCCGCGTCAGGCTTTCGATGCCGGCCTTGGCGGCACTGTAGGGGCCCCGGCCCGGGATGCCGACGATCGCGGCGGTGGAGGCGATGCTGACGATGGCCCCACCCGTGCCTTGGGCGCGCATCCGGCGGATCGCCTCGGCGCAGCAAAGATACATCGCGGTCAGATGGGTGTTCACCACCAGATGCCAGTCGGCGGGTGTCATGTTTTCGGCCAGTGCCACCCGCTGCACACCGGCGTTGTTAATCAGAATGTCGATCCGCCCGGTCTCCCGGTCGATGGTGGCAAAGGCGGCGGCGACGCTGTTCGGATCCGTGACATCGGCGGTCAGATAGGTCACGCCGGGCCGCGCCTCGTCTGGCGGGTTGAGGTCAAGCGAGAAGACCCGCGCCCCCTCCTCCAGCAGGCGGGCCGCGATGGCATCGCCAATGCCCCGCGCCGCGCCGGTGAC
>JANLQT010000168.1:0-5073 GCA_031368035.1 Rhodobacterales bacterium
TGGTGATCGACGAATATGGCGGCGTCGATGGGCTGGTCACGCTGGAGGACCTGATCGAAACCGTGATCGGCGAGATCGAGGATGAACATGACGAGGAAGAAAGCGATCTGTGGAAAGAGGAAAAGCCCGGCGTTTATCTGATGCAGTCGATGGCCCCCTTGGATGATTTCGAGCAAGCGGTGGGTATGCGCCTGCGCCAGACTGAGGAAGAGGCCGATATCGACACCGTGGGGGGCCTCGTGTTCCTGCATGTCGGCCGGGTGCCCGCGCGGGGCGAGATTCTGACTTTGGACAGTGGTCTGGTGGTCGAGATTGTCGATGCCGATCCGCGCCGGATCAAGCGGCTGCGCCTGCGGATGCCGGGGGCGGCGATGGCGGAAGCCTCGGCCGCCGAGGCGCGGGCCGAACCGGGCGGCGACGGGTGACAATGGGTCTTTCGGGCTTGCACCGGGTTTGGGGGGCGCGCCCCGGCTGGCGGCGGCTTGGGTTGCTGCTGGCTTGCGGCGTGGGCGTCGCGCTGGGGCTGGAGCCGTTCCGGCTGTGGCCGCTGGCGCTGATCGCGCTGGCGGGGGGGCTGGCGCTGGTGGCGCGCGAGCCGCGGCCCGGGGCGGCGGCATGGGCGGGGTTCGCCTTTGGCCTTGGGCATTTCGGGTTGGCGCTGGTCTGGATCGTCTCACCGTTTCTGGTGGATGTGCAGACCTATGGCTGGATGGCGCCGTTCGCCGTGGTGCTGATGGCCTCTGGCATGGCGCTGTTCTGGGCCTTTGCGGCGGCGTTTTCCGCCTTTGCGCCGCGCCGGATGCTGGCGCTGGTGGCGGCTTTGTCGGCGGTAGAGCTGGCACGGAATTATGTGCTGACCGGGTTTCCCTGGGCGCAGCCGGGGCAGGTGATGATCGGCACGCCGCTGGATCAGGTCGCGGCGCTGGTGGGCGGCAACGGGCTGACCGCGCTGGTGATTGGCGTGGCGGGCCTGCTGGCGCTGCTGCGCCCGCTGCCGGTGATCGTGGGGCTGGCGGTGTTTGTGGGAGCCTGGGGGTTTGGAGCGATGCAACTGGCCAAACCGGCGCCCGCCCTGCAAGGCGCGCTGCTGCGGCTGGTGCAGCCCAATGCGGCGCAGAACCTGAAATGGGACCCGGATGAGGCCGCGACGTTCTTTGACCGCCTGCTCGCCGAAACCTCGGCCCCGCCGGAACCCGGCCAGCCCCGGCCCGATCTGGTGATCTGGCCGGAAACCGCGCTGCCCTATCTGGTCGAACGCCAGCCTGAACTGGTGACGATCATCACCGGGGCTGCGCAGGGGGCGGCGGTGGCGGTGGGGCGCGACCGGATCGTAGGGGTGCAGGGCTGGAACAATCTGACCGTCTATGATGCGGCGGGGGCGGAACTGGGCAGCTATGACAAGCACCATCTGGTGCCGTTCGGCGAATACATCCCGTTTGGCGATCTGATGTATGACCTGTTCGGCATCCGGTCCTTCACCGCGCAGACCGGCCATGCGTTCACGGCAGGCCCGGGGCCGCAGGTGCTGGACCTTGGGCCGAAGCTGGGCAAGGTGCTGCCGCTGATCTGCTATGAGGCGGATTTTCCGCAGGACGTGCGCGGCGCGCCGATGCGGGCGGACTGGATCCTGCAAGTGACCAATGACGCGTGGTTCGGCACCTTCTCGGGTCCGTTCCAGCATGCCGCGCAGTCGCGCCTGCGCGCGGTCGAGGCGGGGCTGCCGCTGGTCCGCGTCGGCAATACCGGCGTGACCGAGGTGGTGGATGCGCGGGGCCGCGTGCTCGCCAGCCTGCCCTTCGGCACGCAAGGCCATCTGGATGCCGCGCTGCCCGGGGCGCTGCCTCCCACGCTCTATGCACGTTTTGGCGACATTCCCCTGCTTTTGTGGCTTGCCGGTTCCGCTGCGCTGGCCTTCCGGCGTCGCCGCACCCCTTCCGCTTGACGCACCCCTCCATTCCGTCTAGCCCTTGCCCCGCACATCGTCACAACGGCTTCCTGGCGTGACGAAATTTCTTTTACCGGAGCACTTCCCAATGGCGCGCAAGTCCTATGTCTTCACCTCTGAATCCGTCTCGGAGGGGCATCCTGATAAATTATGTGATCGCGTGTCGGACGCGGTCCTGGACGCCTTCCTGACCGAAGAGCCGCTTGCGCGCGTCGCGTGTGAAACCTTCGCCACCACCGGGCGTGTGGTGGTCGGCGGCGAGGTTGGCCTGTCGTCCAAGGCGGCCACCGATGCGATGATGGCGCGGATCGACGGCATCGTCCGGGCCTGCGTCAAGGACATCGGCTATGAGCAGGACGAGTTCCACTGGAACACCCTGCAGGTGCAGAACTACCTGCACGGCCAGTCGGCCCATATCGCGCAAGGCGTGGACCGCGACGGGGCTGGCGATCAGGGTATCATGTTCGGCTATGCCTGCCGTGAGACGCCGGAACTGATGCCGGCGCCGATCCAGTATTCCCATGCGATCCTGCGCCGTCTGGCCGAGGCGCGGAAGTCCGGCGCCGAGCCGCTGCTGCGTCCGGATGCGAAATCGCAACTGACCCTGCGCTATGAAGACGGCATGCCGGTCGAGGTGATGACCATCGTCCTGTCGCACCAGCACGCGCTGGAAAGCCAGACCTCGGCCGATGTGCGCGCGATTGTGGAGCCCTATATCCGCGAGGTTCTGCCCTCGGGCTGGGTCACCGACAGGACCGAATGGTGGGTCAACCCGACCGGCACCTTCGTGATCGGGGGCCCTGATGGCGACGCGGGCCTGACGGGCCGCAAGATCATCGTGGACACCTATGGCGGCGCGGCCCCGCATGGCGGCGGCGCGTTCTCGGGCAAGGATCCGACCAAGGTGGACCGCTCGGCCGCCTATGCGGCGCGGTATCTGGCGAAGAACGTCGTGGCCTCGGGCCTGGCGGATCGCTGCACGTTGCAGGTCAGCTATGCCATCGGCGTGGCCAAACCGCTGTCGATCTATGTTGACACCCATGGCACCGGCAAGGTCAGCGAAGCGCAGATCGAAAAGGCCGTGGCCGAGGTGATGGACCTGACGCCGCGCGGCATCCGCACCCATCTGGGGCTGAACAAGCCGATCTATGCGAGGACCAGCGCCTATGGCCATTTCGGCCGTGCGCCGGACGCCGATGGCGGCTTTTCCTGGGAAAAGACCGACCTGATCGAGGCACTGAAGAACGCCGTCTGATCGTAGGATGGGTGATTAGCCCATGCTGTGACAGAAGAACAAGATGGGCGGATCACCCATCCTGCGGGCGGGGGTTGGACCTCCGCCCTTTTGCGTCGGGGGCGCGGGAATGCAGCGCATCATGATCTTCGGCGGATCGGGGTCCGGCAAATCCACCCTCGCGCGGCAGGTGGGTGCGGCGCTGGACCTGCCGGTGGTGCATCTGGACCACATCTACTGGCAGCCCGGCTGGGTGCAGCGCCCGGCGGATCAGGTGCTGGCGCTGGCCCAGGCTGCTGCCGAAGCTGACGCCTGGGTCATCGACGGCAACCATTCCGCCAGCATGGAGGCGCGGGCGGACCGCGCCGATCTGCTGATCTGGCTGGATATCCAACGCAGCACGCGGGTGTTCCGAGTGCTGAAGCGCGCTCTGACCCATTGGGGCCGCAGTCGCCCCGACATGGCCCCGGGCTGTCCCGAGCGGTTCGACGGACCGTTCCTGCGGGATTTCGTGATCGGCTATGACCGCAAGGGTGAAACCTCGGGCCATGCAAGGGCATTGGCCTTCACCGCGCGCTGGCAGGACCGGCGGCAGGTCGTCATCCTGCGCGGCGCAGGCGAAACACGGCAGTTTCTTGCCAAATTGCTCGGCAGGAAGGATGAGTCACACATCTTGTCCCAACCCCGGGGATGGGTGAATCCCCTATCTGTCCAGCCCAAGCCGCTCCTGTGAAAACCCGGCCTCGTCGAACAGAGCCAGCAGTTTGGCATTAAGGTGCAGGTCGTCCAGCCAGAAGCCGTGCTGGCCGAAATACCAGTACATCGCCTCGGCGTAGTTGCTTTTGCGCGTCAGGGCGCGTTCCAGCGCGTGCGGAAACTCCTCGGGTCTTTGGACGGTTTCGACGCATTGGTGAAAATCGGTGCGGCCGAAAAAGATCGCCGGTTTGGCGTGCAGAAAGCCCTCAAAGCCGGTGGCCGAATTGATCGAGACCGTGACGGCCGCGGCCGCCAGAATGTCGTGCACATTGGCATCAGTCTGGAGCAGGCTGGCGCCTTCGGCCACGGCGCGAGCGATCTGTTCTGCCCCAAGGTCAGGCTTGAGCGGATGCGGTTTGACAACGACCGGCCTGCCGCGCGCACCTTGTGTCACCGCTCTCAGCATGTCTGCGGTGGACATATGTGCGTGCCCCCGCAACTCGGGCATGGGACCTTGCAAGAAGACTGCGATGCTATCTTTGGGCAAACGCATCACGGCCTTCTTCTGGCGGTGGCGGCTGTGACGCTGGTCCGCGAACCGGCTTTTGAGCCAGTTCATGAAGGCCTCCGCCTTGGCCTGGTCGATTGCACCCGCGTTATAAGTCAGATGCCTGGTTGAGGCTTCGGCGAGGACGCCCTCGGGATCAAGGTGAAAGTAGCCATCAAAATATGCGGCCGCCGCATTCAGATAGCCAGGGCCACTGGCGCGACCATATTCGACAACATGCAGATCGCCGTCGCCGGGCAGCGGCTCGCGCCGGAACAACTTGTTGCCCTGTGGGACGATCAGGACCTGTCCCCCGCGTTCAAGGACCAACCGCTCGATGGCACTGTGAATGCCGAAGGTCGGCATGGTTCGGAACTTCCCTATGGCTGGTTCCGGTAGATGCAGAATGACGCGGGCGCTCATGTTTTGCGCGCCAGCGCTGCCGAAACCGCGCGAAGGGCGCGGGCGGTGGCGTCGGGGACGGACAACGCGGTGGTGTCCAGAAGCAATGCGTCCGCCGCAGGCCGCAGCGGCGATTCTGACCGGCCCATATCTCGGCGGTCGCGCTCTTGCACCTCGGCCAGTACCTGAGCTTCGTCGCCCCCGACCTCCAGCCAGCGGCGGTGCGCGCGCACTTCGGGGCTGGCGGTG
>JANLQT010000720.1:0-10227 GCA_031368035.1 Rhodobacterales bacterium
GGCGCGCAGATCTTCACCGACAACTGCGTGGCCTGCCATGGCGAGAAGGCCGAGGGCAACCGCGACATGGGCTCGCCCAACCTGGCCGATGCGATCTGGGTCTATGGCGGTGATGCTGCCACGCTGACCGCCACGATCACCGGTGGCCGCGCCGGGGTCATGCCGGCCTGGGGCGGGCGGTTGTCGTCTGCCGATATCATCTCGGTCGCCACCTACGTCCACAGCCTGGGCGGCGGCGAGTAACAGACGGCTGGCGGAACCCTCGTTTCGTCAGCTAGTAACCGGCGCCCGATCCTGTTCGCGCGTTTCCTTCGGGCGCCGGTGATTTCATAGGGCGGAGAGGGCGGTGACGGGAGGGTCACCGCCCTTTTTTCATGTTCGGCGCCCGGACGCCATCGGCGGACCTCAGCCCGAAAAGCCAAGTGCGGCCAGCGACAGCGTCATGCGGCGGGCGAAGTCCCTGTCGGCAAAGGGCATCGCCATCGAGAATACCGCAATCGTCATGTCGGTGTGCTGCTCGCGCAGGGCGCGGGCAAAGGTCTCGGCCTCGGTCTGGCGGCCGGCCATGTGGCAGATGACGGCCGCGATCATCAGGTTCACCACATGGCTGCGCGCCGCCTGCGCGCCCCGCCGCGCAAAGCCCACCGCCGTGTCCAGATCGCCGTCTATCGCGTAGCCCAAGGCATGGACCGACAGCATCGTTCCCATCAGCGGGTCGAGCGGGCTCAACTGGATCGCCCGATCCAACCCCAGATGCGCCGCCCCCGGATTGCCGGTGAACACGTTCAGAGCGGCGCGGGAATAATGGCCCTTGGCATAGCTGGGGCTGAGCGAGACGGACCGGTCCAGCCAACTGGCGCTGCCGGCGTCCGCCCCTTCCAGCAGCGCCAGCCGCCCCATCGCGGCATTGGCCTGTGGGTCCAGGGGGTCCAGCATGACGCTTTGTTCCGCCGCCCGCCGCGCCGCCAGAACCGAGGCCGCGCGGTCCGGCTCGAACCCCATGAACGCGTCCTGAAAGCGAGTGAAAGACAGGGCGGCAAAGGCGCTGGCAAAGCCCGGGTCCAGCGTGGTGGCGCGGGCAAACAGGCCGGTGGCGACCGCGTTGTCATGCCTTGTAAAGCGGAAGGCATGCGACATGCCCAGGTGATAGGCCCCCCAGGCATCCAGCCGGTCCGTTGTGACCAGCCGCGCCCGCGCCGTCTCGTTCAGCGGAATGGTCAGGTCCAGCGCGGCGATCACCGCGCTGACGATCTGGTGGCGCAACTCGTGCACATCGTCCAGGGTGCCCTCCAGCCGGTCCGACCAGATCACGCCTCCGTTTCTTGTGTCGGCCAGATCGACACTGATGGCCAGCCGACGCCCTATGGCTTCCATCCGGCCCGTGAGCACATAGCCCGCACCCAGCACGGTGGTCAGGGCGGTCAGGTCCGCCTTTTCGCTGCGGAAGCGAAAGCAGGATTCGCGGGCAAGGACGCGCAGCCAGCGCAGGCGCGACAGGGCCGAGATGATCTCGGCCGGGATGGCGTCAGCCAGCGGGGCCAGCCGGGGATCGGGGCGGAACAGCCGGAAGGGCAGGACGGCCAGCGTCGGTTGGCCGCCGGGGGCGGGGGCGGGGTCGGTCGGGGCAGGCAGCACCGCCTCTGCCGGGCGGGCGATCCGCACCTCGGCGGTGAAGCGGTGTCCGCGCCCGTGCACGGTCTTGAGAAGATGAGGGTCGGCGGCACTGTCCCCCAGTGCCTTGCGGACCTGTTTCAGCACCGTGGCCACGGCAGAATCCGACACCACCCGCCCGCCCCAGACCCGGGCGATCATCTCGTCGCGGGTCAAAAGGCGGCCCGGGTTTTCCGCCAGAAAAAGCAGCAGATCAAAGGTCTTGGGTTCAATCGGGACCGGCCCGTTCGGACCGCGCAGTTCCGCCCGGATTGTATCGATCTCGAACTGTCCGAAACGCAAAAGCATGGGGAAGGCTAGCGCGGATTGCCCAAAAGACAAAATGGGGAAATCCGCAAGAAATCCCCAGCAATTCCCCAAGCGGCGCTCAAGCACCGAATCCGGTGGTCTGGCAGACTGGACCCGTCGCTTTGACCATCTGGAGGATGCCATGCTGGAGTTGCTGACCTTTCCCTTCGTGACACGATTTGCCCTGCCACAGGCCAAGCCGCTGCGCCGTATCAAGGCGCATCTCGCCGAAGTTTTCGCCGCGCATGACGCGGTCCGTCGCCGGGCCGAGGTTCCGGGCGACGTGCAGCGCGACACCGGCCTTTGTGCCGAGGAGGCGCTGGGCATCGCCTCGCACCACGCGGTCCTGCCCTTCTTCATGCAGCCCGGATTTGGTCGGCACGGCGACTGGTGATCCTGGGCCTGCCGCCCACTCTTCAGCATAAAACCGCCGGGTCTACAGATGCATTTGGCAGGAATGTTTGCGTCTGTTGATCCATATCAAGGCTTGCCGGCGCGCCGCAGTGCAGAAGGATCGGGCGAACAGGACGGATGCCATGAGTGATGAGTCAACGACCCCGCTGTACGCCGCGCGGGAGCCGATCTTTCCCCGACGGGTCAAGGGGCGCTTCCGGTCGCTGAAATGGTGGCTGATGGGCTTCACCCTCGGCATCTATTACATCACGCCCTGGCTGCGCTGGGACCGTGGCCCGCATCTGCCCGATCAGGCCGTACTGATCGACATGTCCGGCCGCCGCTTCTTCTTCTTCATGATCGAAATCTGGCCCTACGAATTCTACTTCGTCGCGGGCCTTCTGATCATGGCCGGCCTTGGCCTGTTCCTGTTCACCAGCGCGGCGGGCCGGGTCTGGTGCGGCTATGCCTGCCCGCAAACCGTCTGGACCGACCTTTTCATCCTGGTCGAGCGCTGGATCGAGGGCGACCGCAATGCCCGCATCCGCTTGCACCGGCAGCCCTGGAACCTGGAGAAGCTGACCAAGAACATCTTCAAATGGTGGGTCTGGGCCTTCATCGGCCTCGCCACCGGCGGCGCCTGGGTGTTCTATTTCACCGACGCGCCAACGCTGCTGAACGACCTGATCCACGGCACCGCGCCCTTCATCGCCTATGCCACGATGGCGGTCCTGACCTTCACCACCTTCTTCTTCGGCGGCTTCGCGCGCGAACAGATCTGCATCTATGCCTGCCCCTGGCCGCGCATCCAGGCCGCGATGATGGACGAAGACACCATCACCATCGGCTACCGGTCCTGGAGGGGAGAGCCGCGCGGCAAGCAAACCGTGGAAGGCAACGGCGACTGCATCGACTGCATGGCCTGCGTGAACGTCTGCCCGATGGGCATCGACATCCGCAACGGCCAGCAGATGGCCTGCATCACCTGCGGCCTGTGCATCGACGCCTGCGACGATGTCATGGACCGGATCGGCAAACCGCGCGGTCTGGTCGCCTATATGGCCCTGACGGATGAAGCGCGCGAGCGGGCGGGGCAGCCCGACAAATCGATCTGGGAGCATGTGCTGCGCCCGCGCACCCTGCTTTACACCGCGCTGTGGGCCGCTGTCGGCGTCGGTCTTGTCATCGCGCTGTTCATCCGCAAGGATATCGAGATGAACGTGACCCCGGTGCGCAGCCCGCAATATGTGACGCTGGCCGATGGCTCGATCCGCGACACCTATGACCTTCGGCTGCGCAACAAGCATGGCGAGGACCGGTGGTTCACCCTGTCGGCCACGTCGGATTCGACTTTCCTGCTGCAACTGGAAGGCACGGATGCGCTGAAAGTGCTGGTGCCGGCCAATGAAACCAAGGAGCAGCGCCTGTATCTGATCGCGCCCAAGGACTCTCTGGCGGCGCAGGAAGAACGCACGCCGGTGCGGCTGTGGATCGAGGATGAGGGCACGGTTACCGCGCCCAAAACCGACCGCGTCTCGAAAGACACGACCTTCGTCGGCGTTGGCAAGAAATAGGGGGAACGGCAAATGGTGCGTGAATTCAAAGGTTGGCACATGCTGACCATCACGGTTTCCGCCTTTGCGGTGGTGGTCGCGGTGAATGTCGGCATGGCCTGGAAGGCGATCTCGACCTTCCCGGGGCTGGAGGTGTCCAGCAGCTACCTCGCCAGTCAGGATTTTGACGCCGAAAAGACCGCGCAACTGGCGCTGGGCTGGACGCTGGCCCCGTCCTATGACCAACAGACCGGCGCGATCCGGCTGTCGTTCACCGATGCGGCGGGCAAGTCCGTGACGCTGAAGGACCTGACCGTGCTGGTGGGCCGCCCGACCGAGGCGCAAGAAGACCGGACCCCGACCTTCGTGCAGGGCCGCGATGGCGCTTATGTGGCCGACCAGGACCTGCGCCCCGGCAAATGGATCCTGCATGTCACCGCCCATGCTAGCGACGGCACGCTGTTCCAGCAACGCCTGTCCTTCAAGGTGGAAGGCTGACACCATGAATGCGCTGGCCCCGCAGCCCGAGCTTGAGTCTCCCGGCCTGTCGGCCTGCCCGGCGTGCGTCGCCATGCCCGCAGCGCTGGAGGCGGCACGCGTCCCCGACCACGCCCGCATCCTGATGTCTCTGCCGGCGGTGCATTGCGCTGCCTGCATCTCGGTGGTCGAACAAGCGATGGCTGCCCAGCCCGGCATCCTGTCGGCGCGGGTCAACCTGACGATGAAGCGCGTCAGCGTCGATGCCGAACCCTGGGTCACGCCCGATGCGGTGGCGGCGGCGCTGAACGCCGTCGGCTATGAAGCGCATGAACTGGACGCGGGCCTTCTGTCCTCGACCGAAACCGACAAGGTCAGCCGCGATCTGTTGATGCGTCTGGGCGTTGCGTTCTTCGCCATGATGAACGTGATGCTGCTGTCGGTGGCGGTCTGGTCCGGGGCGGACGGCGCCACACGCGACATGTTCCACTGGATCTCCGCGATGATCGCGGTGCCGACCGTGGTGTTTGCCGGCCAGCCGTTCTTCCGCTCGGCCTTCGCCTCCTTGCGCGCCGGGCGGCTGGGGATGGACGTGCCGATTTCCTTGGCGCTGATCCTCGCTTCGGGGATTTCGCTGTTTGAAACCGCCCATTCCGGCGAGAAAGCCTATTTCGACGCAGCGGTGATGCTGTGCTTCTTCCTGCTGCTCGGCCGCTATCTCGACCAGCGCACGCGGGCGATGGCGCGGTCAGCGGCCGAGGAACTGGCCGCGCTGGAAGTGCCACGGGCGCTGGTGCTCATGGACGGCGTGGAAATCCTGCGCCCGATAGCCGAAGTGCGGGCGGGCGATCTGGTGCTGGTGCGCCCGGGCGGGCGGATGCCGGTGGACGGCGTGGTGACGTCTGGCGCCTCCGAGGTCGATCGCGGCCTGCTGACCGGCGAAAGCCTGCCGGTGTTCGCCGGCCCCGGCAGCGTGGTCGCGGCAGGCGAGGTCAATCTGACGGGCCCCCTGATCCTGCGCGTCACCGCAGCGGGGCGCGACAGCAGCCTGCACCGCATGGCCGATCTGGTCGCCGTGGCCGAGGCGGCGAAGTCGCGCTACACTTCCATCGCCGACAAGGCGAGCCGGATCTATTCGCCCTTGGTGCATATCCTGTCGTTCAGCGCCTTTGGCTACTGGATGTGGGCGACCGGCGGCGACTTGCGCTTTGCCATCAACATCTCGGCGGCGGTGCTGATCATCACCTGCCCCTGTGCCTTGGGCCTCGCGGTGCCCGCTGTGGTGACGGCAGCCTCGGGCCGGCTGTTCCGCAAGGGCCTGCTCATCAAGAACGGCACCGCGTTGGAGCGTCTGGCCGAAGTGGACACCGTGGTGTTCGACAAGACCGGCACGCTGACCTTGGGCCTGCCGGAACCGATGGGGCTGGACGCGCATGGGGCCAAGGACCTGGCGCTGGCGGCTGCTTTGGCTGCCGGGTCCTCGCACCCGCTGGCCCGGGCTTTGGCGCAATCGCTGACGGCGCGCGGCCTAGTCCCCGTGGCGCTGGAAGACGTGACCGAAGTTCCCGGCTATGGCATCGAAGCGTGGCAAAACGGCCAGATCGTCCGGCTTGGCCGCGCTGACTGGTGCGGCGCTGTGCCCGTGGCCGCCACGGCGACCTATCTGAAAACCGCGACCGGCACCTCGGCCTTCACCTTCTCCGACCAGCCCCGCCCAGGGTCCGAAGCGCTGATTGCGGCGCTGCGGGCGCAGGGCAAATCCGTGCACCTGCTGTCGGGCGATACCGCAGCGGCGGTGAAGGACCTTGCGGAACGGCTGGGCATCTCGGAATGGGCGGCGGGAGTGCTGCCCGCGCAGAAGGTGGACTATCTGACCGCGCTCGCGCAAGGCGGCCACCGCGTCTTGATGGTGGGGGACGGTCTGAACGACACAGGCGCGCTGGCATCCGCCCATGTCTCGATCTCGCCCGCCACCGCGCTCGATGCGGCGCGCACGGCCTCGGACATCGTGCTCCTGGGCACCGATCTGTCCCCCATCGCCGACGCCACGCGGATCGCCGGGCAAGCGGTGCGGCGGATGAAAGAGAACTTCGCCATCTCGGCCACCTATAACGTGGTGGCGGTGCCCTTGGCGCTGATGGGCCTTGCCACGCCCCTTGCGGCGGCGCTGGCGATGTCGCTGTCCTCGATTACTGTCTCTTTGAACGCTTTGCGGCTAAGATAGGTCATGGAAATCCTGACCATCCTGATCCCGGCCTCGCTGCTGCTTGGCGGCATCGGTCTTGCGGCCTTTCTCTGGGCGATGAAAACAAGGCAGTTCGACGACCCCGAGGGTGACGCGAACCGCATCCTGACCAAGGATTGGGACGACCACCCCAGGCCCTGAGACGGCGCTTTGGTCATCCCCCAGGGGCGCTGCCTCGCTCCCCCCTGCCGCGCGACGCGCGCGCCGGTCTTCCGGGTGTTCATCACCCCGGAAAATTTGGAGACGATGATTGAAGAGAGGATCTCGCCTGCGGCCCAGCGTGTGCAAACGGCGTGAATCGAAAGTTAACAGAATTTTCGAAATCAAGTTATTTCAATGTGTTGCGTGATATTTCGCGCGTGAAATAGTGACTCTTTCACACCCAGCCACAATCATCTTCGCCAAATACCCCACGGGGGTTTGGGGGTGTGAAACCCCCATCTTCTGCTAAAAACAAAAGACTTGGCGAAGCCTCCGCTGCTTCACTTCTGGTCAGCCGATGGTCACCCGCGCCGGGGCCAGTCCGGTGATCGTCACCTCGCAGACATCCCCGCGCACCAGCGCGCCAACCCCTGCCGGGGTGCCGGTCATGATCAGATCGCCCGGCGCCAGCGTCACCAGCCGCGACAGGGACGCCACGATTTCGGGCACCGACCAGATCATCATCCCCAGCGTCGTGCTTTGCCGCACCGCCCCGTTCACCGCCAACTGCAACACCGCCTCCGCCTCCAGCGCGCCGGGCCGAAGGCTGCCCACCACCGCCGAGGCGTCAAACCCCTTCGCCATGTCCCAGGGCCGCCTCTGCGCCTTTGCGGCCGCTTGCAGATCACGGCGGGTCAGATCATTGCCTGCGGCATGGCCGAAGATATGGGACGGGGCATCGGCCAAGGCGATCTGGCTGCCACCCGTGCCGATGGCGACCACCAGCTCGCCCTCATAGTGAAAATCCGCGGTTTCAGGCGGATAGGGCACGACCGCGCCCGAGGCCACCACCGCATCGGCGGGTTTGGTAAAGAAGAACGGCGGCTCGGTCCGGGGATCGCCGCCCATTTCCAGCCCGTGATCCACATAATTGCGCCCGACGCTAAAGATCCTCCGCACCGGGAAGCGGGCGCTGGTGCCCTCGACGGCGACCCAGGGCGGCGCGGGGGGCGGCAAAATCCAGTCCATGCTCATGGCCCTATCGTCTCGCAGTCAATGGCGCGGGCCTCAAGCCGACGGCAGGCAAGGTCGGCCTCCTCCTGGCTCAGGCCGAAGAAATCGGCCTGATAGGCGCCGCCTTTTTCCACAACCTTGCGCAGGCTTTCGCCCAGCGTCGCATTCTCGACCAGTTGCACTTTCAGCATCAGCCGTTCGGCTTCCGACCGCGTGTTGAACTTGCCCAGCGTCACCCCCCAGTTGCCCCCGCCCGAGGTCGACACGCGCACCACCTCGCCAGCGGTGTCCTGGGCGGCGGTCGTGGCCTGTGCTGCCGCATCGGCCACTGTGGCCGAACTGTCGTCATAGATCGGGGCCTGACGCTTGGGCGGCGGCGCGGCCATGGCGGCAAGCTGCACCGTCTGATCCTGAGTCGAGGCCTTGATCGTCAGCGGCTGCACCGTCCCAGCCAAATTCTGCCCAGCCAAATCCTGCGCCTGTGCCTGAAGCGTGCCTTCGGGCGCGGGGGCTGCGGTGGCTTCGGCCAGGGCGCTGGCAATGCTGTCCTGCATGCTGGCCTGTAGGCTGGCGACGGCCTTCTCTGTCTCGGGCATCGTTGCGCTGGCCAGCACGGGCGTCGCTGCCGTCGCCAACGTTGCTTTAGCTGCGGCCACCGCCGTCCCCGTCGCAGTGGTTGGCCTGGCCTGCGGCATCGGAGAGGTCACGACCGCCAACGTCAGCCGAATGGTCTTACCGGCACCGCCCGCAACCTCGGGAAGGGCGGTGTCGATAGAGCCGTCTTCGCCCTCAGTAGCCACCGCAACCTGGCCTTGGGCATTCTCGGGGTCTGCCGTAGCCATCACCGACGGGGCAACCGGCGCTTTCTTCGGTGCCTTGCGGAAGGCGGCATCGAACAAAGCCGAGACTTTGGCAGTACGCTCTGCCGTGGAACGGGCGCCTATGACCGTCCCAATCAGCCGCACGCCGTCCCGTTCCGCCGAGGCGGTCAGATTGAAGCCGGCGGCATCGGTGTAGCCGGTCTTGATCCCGTCCGCGCCTTCGTAATTGTCGAGGAAATTGTGGTTGGTGTTGGCCACAGTGGCCAGGCCCGCATCGGTCGTCTTGCGGCTGAAGATGTTGTAATATTGGGGGAAGTCGTAAAACATGTGCCGCCCCAGGATCGTCAGATCGCGCGCGGTTGACAGGTGCCCGGTCTGGGTCAGCCCGTTGGCATTGCGGAAGGTTGAGTTCTTCATCCCCAGTTTCCGCGCCGTCGACGTCATCCGCGCGCCCCATTTTTCCGGGCTTCCCGCCAACGCATCGCCAATCGCCACCGCCGCGTCATTGGCCGATTTCACGGCCGCAGCGCGGATCAGATAGCGCAGCGCAATCTTCTGCCCTGCCTTCAGCCCCAGCCGAGACGGCGGCTGGGCTGCCGCATGCTTGGACACCGAGATCATCGTGTCCAGCGAGATACGCCCGGCCTCGATTTCCTGAAAGGTGATGTACAGCGTCATCATCTTGGTCAGCGAGGCTGGGTTCAGCCGCGTGTCGGCGTTTTCGGAATACAGCGTCAGACCGGTGCGGGCGTCCATGACATAGGCCGCGAACTGTCCCGCCACCGCAGGATTGACCAGTAAGGTCAGCAAAACCGCTGCCCACAAAATCACATGAAATCGCACCCGCCTGATCAGGTTCAACGCCACTGCACTGCCTCATTCTGCCCCGCCCATGGTTCGTTGACCGCAGGCTGTCTTATTTTGCGGAAAGGCTAACATGGTTGCGGATTTCAGAAAACCCTTTTGTTTCCAACAGGTTTCAGGGCGACGCTCAGGTTGGTTGGCTTTGCAGCGGCGCAGATGTGGTGGGCAGTATTCGCAGGGACGCTATCTATTGTGTCCCAGACAGCAGTTTGGGCAGCAGGCCGGGCAGAACGGACAGTTCGGAAATCTCTGCAAATCGGGGGTCGTTCTGTGGCATTTCTGCCGCCTCCAGCGCCCAGGTGAGTCCATGCGGGACAAAGACGCCAAAGCCGCCCGCCGCGAGCATCGGCAGCACGTCGGACTTAAGAGAATTGCCGACCATCAACCCTTCCTTCGCGCCGGTGCCGTGGCGGGCGAAGATGCGGGCATAGGTGGGGGCGGTCTTGTCCGATACGATCTCGACCCCGTGGAACAGATCGCCGAGGCCCGAGGCGGCGAGTTTGCGTTCCTGGTCCATCAGATCGCCCTTGGTGATCAGCAGCACGCGGTAATCGGGGGCCAGCGCCTGAACCGTTTCGCGCGCGCCGGGCAGCAGCTCGACCGGGTGGCGCAGCATCTCGCGCCCGGCAGCGAGGATTTCCGCGATCACGTCGCCGGTGACGCGGCCTTCGGTCACCTCGACCGCGGTTTCGATCATCGACAGCATGAAGCCCTTGATGCCAAAGCCATAATGGCCAAGGTTGCGCCGCTCTGCCGCCAG
>JANLQT010000736.1:0-4170 GCA_031368035.1 Rhodobacterales bacterium
CCAAAGGCCATGTACAGCCCGGCAATCCCGGCCAACACCCCGAACACCGCTTGCAGGGTGGTGGATTTGAGCTGGCTCGCCGCCAGCACGCCCAGAATGGACCCCGCCACCAGAAACGGGCCCCAGGCGCGCAGGATGGCGAAATCCACCGCGCCTTTCTTCTGGTGCCCGCGCAGGGACCGCACCGAGGTCACCACGATGGTCGCAGCCGAAGTTCCGATGGCCACCTGCATGGTATGGTCGGACTGGAAGCCCAACTGCTCGAAGGCATAAAAGAACGCCGGCACCAGCACGATGCCGCCGCCGACGCCCAAAAGTCCGGCAATCACCCCGGTGGCCGCCCCGATCGCCAGCAGCAGCAGGAACAGCGGCAAGAGAGAGGCAAAATCCATCACGGTCAGACCCTTGGGTCCAGCGGTTTGCGGCAGAGTGCACGCGCCCGCTGGCCGTCCCACGCTAGAAACCCCAGGGCCGAAACGGAAGGGCTCTTGTGCAGGCGCAGCGAAATGCTTAGCCTTCCGCGCAAGAAATCCCCCCATTTTCGCCCGAAAGTTCTCATGACCCAATCCATCATGCGCCCCGCTTTGGTGCTGGGGCTGATGTCCGCCATTGGCCCGTTTGCCATCGACATGTACCTGCCCGCCATGCCTGCCATCGGCACGGCGCTTGGCACCGATGCTGCCGGCATGCAGTTGACGCTGACGGCCTATTTCCTGGCCTTCGGCGTCGCGCAACTGATCTATGGCCCCTGGGCAGATCAGGCCGGACGGAAACCGCCCTTGTATGCGGGTCTGTCGCTGTTCGCGCTGGGAACGGTGCTGTGCATCTTCGCGCCCTCGCTGGGCTGGCTGATCGCAGGGCGCTTCGTGCAGGGCCTTGGCGGCGCCGCGCTGGGGGTGGTGACGCGTGCCATCGTCCGCGACATGATGACCGGCGCCGAGGCTACACGGCTGATGGCGGCGATCATGCTGGTGTTTTCGGTCTCGCCCATGCTGGCGCCGTTGGCGGGGTCGTTCATCCTGCAATTCACCGGCTGGCACGGGATTTTCGTGGCGCTGCTGGCCGCCTGCGGCGTCAGCGCGCTGCTGTTGACCTTCCTGCAACCCGAGACGCTGGCACCTGAAAACCGCCGCCCGCTGAATGCCGGTTTCCTGCTGCGCGGCACCGCCGAGTTGTTCCGCGACCGCTCTTACCTGCTGCTGACCTTCATCGGCGGTTTCGGCTTTGCCAGTTTCATGATCTTTCTGGCCGCCGCGACTTACGTCTATACCCAAAGCTTCGGTCTGACGCCGACGCAGTTCTCGCTGGCTTTCGCCGCCAACGCGATCTTCTTCTTTGGCGGATCGCAATGTGCCAGCCTTGCGGGACGCCGCTTCGGCGTGCACCGGATGCTGGTGGCGGCGGCGGTCTGGTTCTTCCTGGCCGACGGGCTGCTCTTGGTGCTGACGCTGGCCGGGGTGGCCGGGCTGGTGCCGATGGTGCTGCTGCTGGGCTTGGGCAATCTCGGGCTGGGGCTGATCATCCCCACGGTGATGGTGCTGGCGCTGGATGCCCAGGGCGAGAAGGCGGGGCTGGCCTCATCCATGGGCGGCACGTTGCAGATGCTGACCGGGGCGGCAATGGCCGGGGCGGTGGGGCCGTTCCTGGACGGGACGCCCTTGCCGATGGTGGCCGGGATCGCGATTGCTGCGACGATCACACTGGTCTTGACGCTGGTCGCGATGAAGGGTCACGCGGCTGAGGAACGGGCCTCTGGCAGAACGCCGGCCTGAACAGCGTCCAGCGCTTCCAGCAGCAGGTCCGTCCCGGCGCCGGGGCGGTTTGCCTGCTCGGACAGGAGGCGCCGCCATTGGCGCGCGCCGGGCTTGCCGGTGAACAGGCCCAGCATGTGCCGGGTGATCTGGTGCAGGCGGCCGCCCTGGTCCAGATGGGCCCTGATGTAGGGCAGCATGTTCTGGACGACCTCGGCCGGGTCCGGAGCGAAATCGTCGCCCCACAGCGCATCTGCGCCGATCAGCACCGCGCCTGGGTCGTGATAGGCGGCGCGGCCGATCATCACCCCGTCAAGGCCCTGATCCAGCAGGCCCCGCACCTGATCCAGCGAGGTCACGCCGCCGTTCAGGCAGAGCGTCAGTTCGGGGAAATCACGCTTCATTTGCAGGACGAGGGCATAGTCCAACGGCGGGATTTCGCGGTTTTCCTTGGGCGAGAGGCCCTGCAGCCAGGCCTTGCGGGCGTGGATGATGAACTGGGAAACCCCGGCGCGGGCGACGGTGTCCAGAAAGCGCGGCAGGGCTTCGGAGGGGGTCTGGTCATCGACGCCGATCCGGCATTTCACCGTGACCGGACGGTCCGTCTCGGCCTGCATGGCGGCCACGCAATCGGCCACCAGCTCTGGCGTCTGCATCAGCACCGCGCCAAAGCAGCCCGATTGCACCCGGTCTGACGGGCAGCCACAGTTCAGGTTCACTTCGGCATAAGCAAAGGGCCGGGCGGCTTTCACGGCCTGCGCCAGATCGCTTGGGTCAGAGCCGCCGAGTTGCAAGGCGACGGGGTGTTCGGCATCCGAAAAGCCCAAGAGCCGCGCCCGCGGCCCGTGGATCACGGCGGGGGCGGTGACCATCTCGGTATACAGCATCGTCCGGCGCGTCATTTGCCGGTGGAAGAACCGGCAATGGCGGTCGGTCCAGTCCATCATCGGGGCGACAGACAGGCGATGGGAGTCGGGATGTTTCATGCGCGAGCGCATAGCAGGAAGCGGGCAGGGGGTCGAGGGGGCCGCGACCGCCATGACTGGTGTTGAAGTCACCAATCGTCCAAGGCTGTGCCGAGAAAATCAGAGTCTAATTTTGCGCGTTTGAGCTGTATCCTCCGCACGTCGCGGTGTTCTCGTGGAAGTGGAGATTGGAGATGGTTGTCAGGTTCAGCAAACGCGTTCGCCTCATGAAGGGCGTCACACTCAACCTCAACAAGGGTTCAACCAGCGTTCGATTTGGTGCCGGGCCAGTCGGCACGACTATTGGAACAAAGGGCGCCCATGTCTCCGGGTCTCTTCCAGGAACCGGCCATTCCGTGCGCCACAAGATTAAAACTGAAACCGAGGCCATTCCGGCGCGCGCATATGTTCCAGCCGCGAGCCGAAGCACGACTTCAACTGTCCTTTGGTGGATACTCGGCGCCTGCGTCTTCGGCCTGCTGCTGATGTTCCTGATCTGAACGATAAGGGTCGACAATATCTTCGCCGCTAGCGCATCCCGCGTTCGCCCGGCACGCCCAGGCTTCGCAGATGCCAGCGGTGGCCGTCGCTGCGCATCTCGGTCAGGGTCAGGGGGGCGATGTCGATTTTCTGCGCACACTGCACCGGCGCGCCCAGCACCAGTGTCGCCGCCACGCGGATCAGGGCGGGATGGGTGATGGCCAGAACGGTGCCGGATTGCGAGCGCCGCGCCGACAGCAGTGACAAGATGCGCTGCGCCACGTCTTCCAGGCTTTCGCCCCCCGGAGGCGCGGCGGCGGGGTCGGTGATCCAGGCGACAAGAGCCATCGGGTCCAGCGCCTCGACCTCGGTCAGGGTCTTGCCAGCCCAGTCGCCGGAAGATTGATCGCGCAGGTCGGGCAACACAGTGCCGGGCAATCCCAGCGCCTGCGCCGTCTGGCCGGCGCGCAGGGCGGGGCTGCACCAGACCAGATCGGCGCGCGGCAGCCGGGCGGCCATGGCGGATGCAAGCGCCGCCGCCTTTGGCTCCAGCGGCTCGTCCGCGGCGAAGCGCGCGCGGCGCAGCGCCTCGGTTGCGCCGCTGCAAATCAGGATCAGGCGTGAGATCATCTGCCACTCCAAGGCCTGAACCCATCTAGCTGCAAAGCCGGGTCATTGACAGCACCCCCCCGGCTGTTACCATAGCGACAGATACGAGGTCGAAGCCGGTGCAAATCCGGCACGGTCGCGCCACTGTGATCAGCCCGAATGCTGAGAGTCAGGTCTTCCGCGTATCCTGAAGCCACATCGAACGGGACGCTGGATCCCTGAGGAGACGACAAGATGTCCGATATTTCCTTCGCCCCCGGATTTGCGCCGGTCGCCATTCCGCTGCGTGAGCTGATGCCCTGGGCCATTTTCGGCGGGCTGGTGCTGCTGATGGGGCTGTATTTCGTCGGGTCCGAACAGGGCGC